>NZ_BAABIL010000528.1:0-5408 GCF_039542765.1 Kineococcus glutinatus | reverse complement strand
CGGCCGGCCGCTCGTGCTGCTCGGGGGGCGGCGCGGCCCCCTCGCCGGTGCGGCGCACCCGCAACCGGTCCACCCGGCGGCCCTCCATGCGCACCACCCGCAGGACGGCACCGGGCACGGCGACCTCGTCGCCGACCTCCGGGATGCGCGCCAGCCGCGCCATGGCGAAGCCGCCCAGCGTCTCGTAGGCGGGGTCGTCGGGCACCAGGACCTCCAGGCGGTCGCGCACCTCGTCGGGGCGCAGCAGGCCGGGCACCGTCCAGGAGCCGTCGCGGTGCTGGCGCACCCCCCCGCGGTCGCGGTCGTGCTCGTCGGCGACGTCCCCGACGATCTCCTCGACGAGGTCCTCCAGCGTCACCACGCCCGCCGTGCCGCCGTACTCGTCGACGACGACGGCCAACTGCAGCCCGCGGCGCAGCTGGAGCAGCAGCGGCTCCAGGCGCAGGGTGTCGGGCACCCGCGGCACCTCGACCATCAGCGCGGCCGCGGGCACCTCGGGGCGGCGCTCCGGGGGGACCGCGACGGCGGCCTTGACGTGGACGACGCCGGCGACCTCGTCGAGGTCGTCGCCGGAGACGGGGAAGCGGGAGTGGCCGGTGGAGCGGGCCAGGGCCACCACGTCGGCGGCGCTGTCCTCGCGGCGCACCGCCTGCACGCGCACGCGCGGGGTCATGACGTCGGCGGCGGTCTGGTCGCCGAACAGCAGGGTCCGGGTGAGCAGGTTCGCCGTGCCGGGGTCGAGGGTGCCCTGCTCGGCGGAGCGGCGGACCAGGGAGGCCAGCTCCTGCGCCGAGCGGGCACCGGAGAGCTCCTCCTGCGGCTCGACGCCCACGGCGCGCAGGAAGCGGTTGGCGCTGCCGTTGAGCACGACGATGAGCGGGCGGACGGACCACGTGAAGCCGCGCTGCAGCGGGGCGGCGACGGCGGCGGTGCGCAGCGGCAGGGACAGGGCCAGGTTCTTGGGGATGAGCTCCCCGACGACCATGGAGAAGCCCGAGGCGAGCACCACGGAGGTGACGACCGCGACCGTGTCGGCGGCGCCGGGCCCGAGGCCGGCGCCCTCCAGGGGCGTGCTCAGCAGCGCGGCCAGCGACGGCTCGGCGAGGTAGCCGACGAGCAGGGTGGTGACGGTGATGCCGACCTGGGCGCCGGACAGCTGCGTGGACAGCGTGCGCAGGGCGGGCACGACGCCGGCGGCGCCGCGCTGGCCGGCGTCGGCGGCGCGCTCGACGGTGGCGCGGTCGAGGGTGACGAGGGAGAACTCGGCGGCGACGAAGACCGCGGTGCCCACGGTGAGCAGCACCGCGACGAGGAGCAGGAGCCACTCGGTCATGCGGCCGCTCCGGCGCGGGGGTCCCGCGGGCGGGTGGGCAGGGGTTGGGGATGCGGGGGATGGCCGCGGCGCGGCCCCGGAGATGAGCTCATGGCCCTCCCCATGCTACGGGCGGGTGCCCCCGGTGGCACAGCGGCGCGGCCGGGGGCACCCGCCTCACCAGCCCGCGGGCAGCGGCCGCCCCTCGTCGTAGCCCGCGGAGGACTGCAGCCCGACCACGGCCCGCTCGGCGAACTCCGCGACGGTGCGGGCGCCGACGTAGGTGAAGGCCGAGCGCACGCCGGAGGTGATCTCGTCGAGGAGGTCCTCCACGCCGGGGCGGCGGGGGTCCAGGTGCATGCGGGAGGAGGAGATGCCCTCCTCGAACAGGCCCTTGCGGGCGCGCTGGAAGGGGCTGTCGCCGCGGGTGCGGGCCGCCACCGCGCGCGCGGAGGCCATCCCGAAGCTCTCCTTGTAGGCGCGGCCGTCGGCGTCGACGACGAGGTCGCCGGGGCTCTCGCTGGTGCCGGCGAACCAGGAGCCGACCATGACCTGGCTGGCGCCGGCCGCCAGCGCCAGGGCGACGTCGCGCGGGTGGCGGACCCCGCCGTCGGCCCACACCGCGGCGCCGAGCTCCCTCGCGGCCGCCGCGCACTCCAGCACCGCGGAGAACTGCGGGCGGCCCACGCCGGTCATCATCCGGGTCGTGCACATGGCCCCCGGGCCGACGCCGACCTTGCAGACGTCCGCCCCGGCGGCGACGAGGTCGCGCACCCCCTCGGCGGTGACGACGTTGCCGGCGACGACGGGCACCTGCGGGCCGGCCGAGCGCACGGCCGCCAGCGCCTCCAGCATCCGCTCCTGGTGGCCGTGGGCGGTGTCCACGACGAGGGCGTCGACCCCCGCCTCCAGCAGCGCGGTGGCCTTGCCCCTGACGTCGCCGTTGATGCCCACCGCCGCGGCGACGCGCAGCCGGCCGGCGTCGTCGAGGGCGGGGCGGTACACCGTCGAGCGCAGCGCGCCGGTGCGGGTGAGGACCCCGGCGAGCCGGCCCTCCCGCACGACGGGGGCGAAGCGGCGGCGGGCGGTGTGCAGCTGCTCGAAGGCGGCCTCCAGGCCGTCGCGCTCCACCGCGTCGGCGTCGAGCACGAGCGGGGCGCCGCTCATGACCTGCCCGACCTGGGTGAAGCGGTCCACGCCCTCGCAGTCGGCGGCGGTGACGACACCCACGACGGCCCCGCCGGCGACGACGACGGCGGCGCCGTGGGCGCGCTTGGGCAGCAGGTGCAGGGCGTCGTGCACGGTGTCGGTGGTCGACAGCGTCACCGGGGTCTCGAAGACGGGGTGGCGCTGCTTGACCCAGGAGACGACCTCCGCGACGACCTCCAGCGGCACGTCCTGCGGCAGCACCGCCAGCCCGCCGCGGCGGGCGACCGTCTCGGCCATCCGGCGGCCGGAGACGGCCGTCATGTTCGCCACGACCAGCGGGATGGTGGTGCCGGTGCCGTCGTCGCTGGACAGGTCGACGTCGAGGCGGGAGGAGACCCCCGAGCGGGACGGGACGAGGAAGACGTCGTTGTACGTCAGGTCCGAGGAGGGGTGGTGACCGGGGAGGAACCGCACTCCGCCCATGCTAAGCCGCCCGCCGCGCCGCGGTCGCCGGCGCGCGGTGCCGGTGGGCGGCCGTGCGGGCGCTGCGCAGGAGCCGGGGAGGAACCGCGGCGGATCGGGGAGGGCCCCGCCCGCGCGGGGTCGCGCGGCTGCCCGCGCCGCCGGCCAGCGCCTACCCTGCCCCCATGAGCGCCCAGGGCACCGCCGACCCCCGCCGCACCGCCGCGGTCCGCTCACCGCAGACCGCGGCCGGGCCCGTCCCCACCCGCACCGCCGTCGTCGTGGAGGACGAGCCGACGATCGCCGAGGCCGTCGCCACCCGGCTGCGGGCGGAGGGCTACACCGTCGAGGTGGCCGGCGACGGCCCCGGCGGGGTGGCGCTGTGCGAGCGGCTCTCCCCCGACGTCGTCATCCTCGACGTGATGCTGCCGGGCTTCGACGGGCTGGAGGTGTGCCGGCGCGTGCAGGCGGTGCGCCCGGTGCCGGTCCTCATGCTCACCGCCCGCGACGACGAGACGGACAAGCTCGTCGGCCTCGGCGTCGGCGCCGACGACTACATGACCAAGCCGTTCTCGATGCGCGAGCTCTCCGCCCGGGTCAACGGCCTGCTGCGGCGCGTGGAGCGGGCCCGGCTGCTGGCCGGCGGGGGGGTGCAGGAGGCCGACACCCTGCGCTTCGCCGTCTCCGACGGCGAGCTGGAGGTGGACCGCGCCCAGCGGCGGGTGCGCCGCGCCGGGCGGGAGGTGCACCTGACGCCCACGGAGTTCGACCTGCTGGTGTGCCTGACGGCCACGCCGCGCACCGTGCTCACCCGGGAGCGGCTGCTGGAGGAGGTGTGGGACTGGGTGGACGCCTCGGGCACCCGCACCGTGGACAGCCACGTCAAGGCGCTGCGCCGCAAGCTCGGCGCGGACCTGGTGCGCACCGTGCACGGCGTGGGCTACGCGTTCGAGCCCGCCGAGGGCGCGTGAGGCCGGAGGCGGGGGCCGCGCAGGGGCCGCCGGCGGGGCGCCCGCCCGCGCGGGGGGCCCGGGCCCCCTGGTCGGACGTGCGCCCGCTGGACCCGCTGCACTCCCTGAAGGTCAAGCTGGGCGTGCTGGTCGCGGTGACGGTGACCATCGCCTCGCTGCTGGTGTGGCTGGGGCTGCGCAGCCACATCGGCCCGCGCTACACGCTGCCCGCCGCGATCATCATCTCCCTCGTCGTCACCCAGGTGCTGGCGCGCGGCATGACCTCGCCGCTGCGGGAGATGACGGCCGCCGCCCGGGCGATGGCCACCGGTGACTACACGCGGCGGGTGCGCTCGACGAGCCACGACGAGGTCGGGGAGCTGGCCGTCGCCTTCAACCGGATGGCGGAGGACCTGGAGGCGGTGGACCGGGAGCGGCGCGAGCTGGTGGCCAACGTCAGCCACGAGCTGCGCACCCCGGTCTCGGCGCTGCGGGCGGTGCTGGAGAACGTCGTGGACGGGGTGACGGCCCCGGAGCCGCACGTGCTGGGCACGGCGCTGGCGCAGACGGAGCGGCTGGGCCGGCTCGTGGAGCAGCTGCTGGACCTGTCCCGGGTGGACGCGGGCGCGATGCGCCTGGACCGCGACCGGCTGGCGCTGCGGCCCTTCCTGCAGGGCGCGGTGGACGCGATGTCGCTGGCCGGGCGCGACGTGCGCTTCGTCGTGGACGTGGTGCCGGTGGAGCTGGTGGTGAGCGCCGACGCCGAGCGGCTGCACCAGGTGGTGGCCAACCTGCTGGACAACGCCTCGCGGCACTCCCCCGAGCAGGGGACGGTGACGGTCTCGGGCCGGGCGCTGGGCGAGGTGGTGCGCATCTCGGTGGCCGACGAGGGGCCGGGCATCGCCTCCGCCGACCGCGAGCGGGTCTTCGAGCGCTTCCACCGGGGCACCACCCGCCCGGACGGGGGCACCGGGCTGGGCCTGGCGATCGCGCGCTGGGCGGTGCAGCTGCACGGCGGGACGATCGCGGTGGCGCCGCTGCCGCCGGGGGCGGGCTGCCGCATCGACGTGCACCTGCCGCTGCACCCGCAGCGGCACGGCGGGCGCCCCCGCGAGGTGGTGGCGGGACCGGAGCGCGCCGCCTGAGCGGTGGGTGCCGGCGCCCGCCGGCCGCGGCGGCGGCGATCGCGTGGTGGTCGGCGTGGAGACCCGCGGGGAGATCGCGGTGTGACGCGTCCGGCCCGGTGCGCGGTCGCGGGCGGGTCTAGGCTGGCGTGGCGTCACCCCGAGACCTGCGGAAGAAGGCGACAACGCCGTGCCTGACCACTCCTCGCACGAGGGCCCCCTGACGACCTTCGGACCCAACGAGTGGCTCGTCGACGAGCTCTACGAGCAGTACCTGGCGGACAAGAACTCGGTGGACCCGGCCTGGTGGGACTTCTTCGCCGACTACCAGCCCGCGGAGAACCCCGGGGGCTCGGTGTTCCTGCACGCCTGGGACGACTACGAGAACGTCACCGTCAAGGTCACCGCGCA
>NZ_BAABIL010000527.1:0-3198 GCF_039542765.1 Kineococcus glutinatus | reverse complement strand
CACCCCGGCGGCCGCCGAGGCGGGAGCCGCCACGGGCGCCGCCAGCGCCACCACCGGCGCCGGGTCCCGCCCGCACCGGGAACCGGGCACCGCACCGCTGGCGGCGCTGCTGGACGCCGGCCCCGGCGGCTTCGTCGCCGTCGGCCCCGACGGGCGGATCGCGTACTGGAACGCCGCCGCCACCGACGTGCTGGGCTGGAGCGCCGCCGACGCCGTCGGCCGCGACCTCGTCGACCTCGTCGTCCCCCCCGAGCGGCGCGCCGACCACCGCGCCACCCTGGCGCAGCTCACCGCCGGCGGCTCCACCCCGCCGCGCCGACCGCTGCGGGTGCCCGTGCTGCACCGCGACGGGCACCACACCACCGTCCGGGTCACCCTCGCCGGCGCCGAGGTGGACGGGCAGCGGTGGCTGGCCCTGCAGCTGCACACCGGCAGCCGCCACCGCGGCCGGCACGACGACGCCGTGGAGCGCCTCAACGCCGTGCTGCGCTCCGCCGAGGAGGAGGCCCGCCAGCACAGCGCCCTGCTCACCGCCGTCATGAACAGCATCAGCGACGGCGTCGTGGTCGTCGACGGCAACGGCGACCCCCTGCTGCACAACGCCGCCGCACGGGCCGCGCTCGACCCCGCCGGGGAGTCCGACGACCCCGCGGCGTGGCTCGCCGGTGCCCGCGCGCTGCACCCCGGCAGCCTCGTCCCGCTCGCCCCGGCCGAGCTGCCGCTGCCGCGCGCCCTGCGCGGGGAGGTCGTCGAGAACCTGGAGCTGGTGCTGCGCCGCCCCCACCACCCCGAGGACCTCGTGCTGTCGGTGTCGGCGCGCCCGCTGGCCGACGGCACCGACGTGCTGGGCGCGGTCGCCGTGTTCTCCGACATCTCCGAGCCCACCCGCACCCGCGTCCGGCTCGAGCAGGCCGAGACCCGCTGGCGGCGCACCCTCGACAACGCCCCCACGGGCATCGCGCTCACCGGCCTCGACGGCACCTTCCTGCACACCAACGAGGCGCTGCGGCGCATCCTCGGCTACAGCGAGGCCGAGCTGCGCACCCGCACCTGGCAGGACATCACCCACCCCGAGGACCTGGAGTCCGAGCTCGTCCTCGTCAGGCACCTGCTCGCCGGCAACATCGACGACTACGCCCTGCAGAAGCGCTACGTGCACGCCGCCGGGCACGTCGTCTGGGTCGACGAGCGGATGGCGCTGGTGCAGGACGAGCAGGGCCGCTCCCTGCACCTCGTCGGGCACCTGCAGGACATCACCCGGCAGCGCTACATCGAGGAGCAGCTGCGCAGCCAGGCCGCGGTGTTCGACTCCATCCACGACGCGGTGCTCATCAACGCCGCCGACGGCACCCTGCTGGACTGCAACCCCGCGATGGCCGCCATGACGGGTTTCAGCCGCGAGGAGCTGCTGCTGGGCGGCACCATCAGCGGCAGCATCGGCGGTGCGGGCGGTCCCCTGGAGCTGGAGCTGCACCGGCAGTCCGTCGTGGAGCACCTGCGCACCCGCACCAGCTGGCACGGCGACGTGCCCTTCCGCCACGCCGACGGCAGCTCCCGCATCGCCGAGTGCGTCACCGTCGCCGTGCGCGACGTCACCGGGCGGGTGGACCGCACCATCAGCGTGCTGCGCGACGCCACGAGCGCGCGGGAGGCCGCCGAGGAGCTGCGGGAGGCCGAGGAGCGCTTCCGGCACGCCTTCGACCGCTCCCCCCTCGGCATGCAGCTGACCGACCTCACCCCCGGCCGCGAGGGGCGGCTGCTGCGCGTCAACGACGCCTACTGCGCCATGCTCGGGCGCAGCGCGGCGGACCTGCTCACGATGAGCGTGCAGGAGCTCACCCACCCGGAGGACGCCGGCCGCGACGACGACGCGCTGGCGCGGCTGTCCTCGGGCCGGGAGCAGTCCGTGACGTACGAGAAGCGCTACCTGCACGCCACCGGCCACCAGGTGTGGGTGGCGGTGTCCACGGCCGCGGTGACGCGCGCCGACGGCAGCCCGCACTACGCGGTGGCGCAGGTCACCGACATCACCGACCGGCGCGCGGAGGAGGAGCGGCTGACGGCCCTGGCGCTGCGGGACGCGCTGACGGGGCTGGGCAACCGGGTGCTGCTCACCGACCGGCTGCGGCTGGCGCTGCACCGCTCCAGCCGCAGCCTGCTGCCGCTGGCCGTGCTGTTCTGCGACCTCAACGGCTTCAAGCCGGTCAACGACACCTACGGGCACGCGGCGGGCGACGAGCTGCTGCGCACCATCGGGGCGCGGATCCGGGACGGCGTGCGCCCGGCGGACACCGTCTGCCGCGTCGGCGGGGACGAGTTCGTCATCCTCTGCGAGGACCTGGACTCCCCGGCGGTGGCCGAGGGCATCGCCGAGCGCATCCGGGAGGCGGTCGGTGCGCCCGTGGTGCTGGCCGACGGCACCGAGGTGGCGGTGGGCGTGAGCATCGGGGTGAGCCTCAGCGACTGCACGACCACCGACCCGGCGGAGCTGCTGGCGCGCGCCGACGCGGAGATGTACCGGGTGAAGTCGGCCTCGAGGTCGGCCTCGCGCCGCTGAGCGGGCGCGTCCTCCCGCCCATCTCCGGGTTCGGGCGCCGAAACGTGCCCTTCCGAGCGCCCGAACCCGGAGATGGGCGAGCGGGCGGGGGTCAGCCGTGGGCGTCGAGGAAGTCCGCCGCGGCGGCGCCCAGCTCCCGGGCGCTGCGGTCCAGGGCCCGGGCGAAGTCCCCCAGCGCCCCCTGCGAGGCCGCGTCGCTGACCCGCTTCAGCGCCGCCAGCGGCACCCCCAGCTGCGCGCACGTCTGCGCCAGCGCGGCGCACTCCATGTCCACCACCGACGCCCGCTGCACCAGCCGGGCGCGCAGGGCGTCGTCGGCGACGAAGGAGTCCCCGGTGGCGATCGTGGTGCCGTCGCCGTGCACCAGCGGGTAGGACTCCCGGGCCACCTCCCCCGGGGCCGCCCGCACCGCGACCCGGCCCACGTCCCACGCCCACGCCTCCTGCGGGCGCACGATGCCGCTGACGCCGTCGCGCAGGCCGCCGCAGGTGCCGACGTTGAGGACGCCCACGTCCGCCGGCCCGCCGGCCGCCGCCAGCCGGGCCAGCTCGTGCGCCAGCCGCGCGGCCGCGTTGACCTTGCCGATGCCGGTGACGAGCAGGCCCGCGGCGGCCGGGTGCGCGCGGGGCAGGGCGACGGCC
>NZ_BAABIL010000526.1:0-4664 GCF_039542765.1 Kineococcus glutinatus | reverse complement strand
CGACGCTCTGCGCGAGCAGGCCGGCGACGTGGTGCTGCAGGAGCGCTGCACGGCGACGGTGGAGGGGGCGAGCACGAGCTGGTCGCCGGAGCAGATGGCCAACGCGGCCACGGTGGCGGGCATCTCGGTGCGGCGGGGGCTGCCCGCGCGGGCGGCGACGATCGCGCTGGCGACCGTCATCCAGGAGTCGACGCTGCGCAACCTGGACCACGGCGACCGCGACTCCCTGGGCCTGTTCCAGCAGCGCCCCTCCCAGGGCTGGGGGACGGCCGAGCAGGTGCAGGACCCGGTCCACGCGACGAACGCGTTCTACGACGCGCTCGTGGAGGTGGAGGGCTACCGGGACCTGCCGGTCACCGACGCGGCGCAGCGGGTGCAGCGCAGCGCGTTCCCGCTGGCCTACGGCGACCACGAGCCGGAGGGCCGGGTGCTGGCCTCGGCCCTGACCGGGTACTCCCCCGCGGCGCTGACGTGCCGGTTGCGGCCGGTGTCGGGGGCGTCGGCGCAGGAGGGCGGGGACGACGCGATGACCGCGCGGGCCCGCCGGCTGGCCGAAGAGCTGGCCGTGCAGGTCGCCGACCGGCCGGTGGACGTGGTGCCGGGCACGGGCGGTGCGGCGCTGCACGTCGATGCGGGCGAGGGGGCCGAGGGCGAGCGGCTGGCGTGGGCCGTCGGCGCCTGGGCGGTGGCCCGCGCCGGTGTCCTCGACGTCGAGGAGGTCAGCGTGGGCACGCTGCGCTGGCAGCGCTCGGCCCCGGACGCCGGGTGGGCGCGCACGGGGTCGCTGCTGCCGCCGACCGCGGTGGACGTGAGGCTCGCCCGGGGCGGCTGAGCGCCCCGGGCGACGTCCCGGGCGGGTGGTGCGCCGGTCTCAGCCGCGCTCGCCGAGGTTGACGTAGTCGCGCTCCACGACGCCGGTGTAGACCTGGCGGGGCCGGCCGATCTTCGTCTGCGGGTCGTTCATCATCTCCCGCCACTGCGCGATCCAGCCGGGCAGGCGGCCGAGGGCGAACAGGACGGTGAACATCTTCGTCGGGAATCCCATCGCCTTGTAGATGAGGCCCGTGTAGAAGTCGACGTTCGGGTAGAGCTTGCGGGAGACGAAGTAGTCGTCGTGGAGGGCGATCTCCTCCAGGCGCATCGCGATGTCGAGCATCTCGTCGCGCTTGCCGAGCTTGCCGAGCACCTCGTCGGCCGTCTTCTTCACGATGGCCGCGCGCGGGTCGTAGTTCTTGTACACCCGGTGGCCGAAGCCCATCAGGCGCACGCCCTTCTCCTTGTTCTTCACCCGCGTCATGAAGGTGTCGACGTCGTCGTCGCTGGCGCGGATGTCGTCCAGCATGGTGAGGACGGCGCTGTTGGCGCCGCCGTGCAGCGGACCGGACAGGGCGTGGATGCCGGCGGAGACGGAGGCGAAGAGGTTGGCCTGCCCGGAGCCGACGAGGCGCACGGTGGAGGTGGAGCAGTTCTGCTCGTGGTCGGCGTGCAGCACGAACAGCAGGTCCAGCGCCTTGACCATCGCCGGGTCGATCTCGTAGTCCTCCGCGGGCAGGCCGAAGGACAACCGCAGGAAGTTCTCCAGCAGCCCGAGGCGGTTGTCCGGGTAGAGCAGCGGCTGGCCGATGCTCTTCTTGTGCGCGTAGGCCGCGATGGTGGGCAGCTTGGCCAGCAGCCGCACCGTGGACAGCTCGACCTGTTCCTCGTCGAAGGGGTTGAGGCTGTCCTGGTAGAAGGTCGACAGCGCGCTCACCGCCGACGACAGCACCGGCATGGGGTGCGCGTCGCGGGGGAAGCCGTCGAAGAAGCGCTTGAGGTCCTCGTGCAGCAGCGTGTGCCGCTGCACCCGCTGGGTGAACGCCGTGAGCTGGTCGGCGGTGGGCAGCTCGCCGTAGATGAGCAGGTAGCTCACCTCGAGGAAGCTGGAGCGCTCCGCGAGCTGCTCGATGGGGTACCCGCGGTAGCGCAGCACCCCCGCGTCACCGTCGATGTAGGTGATGGCGGAGGTGGTGGAGGCGGTGTTGGTGAAGCCGGGGTCGAGCGTCACCACCCCCGCCTCCTTGATGAGGGAGGAGACCTCGACACCGGGCTGGCCGGCGGTCGCCGGGACGACCGGGAGTTCCACCTCGCCACCCGGGTGCTTCAGGGTTACGGAATCCGCCATGGCCCCGACCGTACCTTTCACACGACGGGCCCCACCAACCGGAGTGAGCGGTCTCTCAGGCGGGCCGGCCCGCCGTCACCAGCGCCGTGCGGCGGCGGCGACGCGCTCGTCACCCGCGGTGAGCGCCACCCGGACGTGCCGGGCGCCGGCGGCGCCGTAGAAGGAGCCGGGCGCCACGAGGACGCCGCGCTCGGCGAGCCAGGACACCGAGTCGGCGGCCGGCTCACCGCGGGTGCACCACAGGTAGAGGCCGGCCCCGGAGGCCTCCACGGTGAAGCCGGCGCGCCCCAGCGCCTCCCGCAGCACCTCCCGGCGCGCGCGGTAGCGCTCCCGCTGGGCGTCGACGTGGGCGTCGTCGCCGAGGGCCGCCACCAGCGCGGCCTGCACCGGCCGGGGCACGATCATCCCGGCGTGCTTGCGCACCTGCAGCAGGTCGGCGACGAGGGCGGGGTCGCCGGCGACGAAGGCCGCCCGGTAGCCGGCGAGGTTGGACTGCTTGGACGTGGAGTAGACGACGAGCAGACCGCTGTGGTCGCCGCCGCAGACGCGCGGGTCCAGCACCGAGGGCACCAGGCCGCCGCGGGCGGCGTCGAGGTGCTCGTCCCAGCCCAGCTCGGCGTAGCACTCGTCGCTGGCCACGACGGCGCCGCGCTCGCGCGCCCAGGCGACCACGGCGGCCATGTCCGCCACGTCCAGGACGTGCCCGGTGGGGTTGGACGGGGAGTTCAGCCACACCAGCCGCGCGTCGTCGGGCAGGTCGGCGACGCCGTCGACGGGCACCGGGCGGGCACCGGCGAGGCGGGCGCCGACGTCGTACGTCGGGTACGCCACCCGCGGGTGGGCCACGGCGTCACCGGGCCCCAGCCCGAGCAGGGTGGGCAGCCAGGCCACCAGCTCCTTGGAGCCGATGGTCGGCAGCACCCCGTCCGGGTCGAGGCCGGGCACCCCGCGGCGGCGGGCGAACCAGGCCGCCACGGCCTCGCGCAGCGCGGGTGTCCCCCACGTCTGCGGGTAGCCGGGGGCGTCCGCCGCCGCGCGCAGCGCCTCGGCCACCACCTCGGGGGTGGGGTCGACGGGCGTGCCGACGGAGAGGTCGACGATGCCGTCGGGGTGCGCCCGCGCCCGGGCGGCGGCGGGGGCCAGGGAGTCCCAGGGGAAGTCGGGCAGCTCCCTCCCCGCCCGCGCGGGCCGCAGCACCGGGCCGCTCAGGACTCCTCGCCCTGCGGGGGCAGCGAGGCCACCAGCGCGTGGTCGTGGTCGATGAGGCCCATCTTGGCCGCGCCGCCGGGCGAGCCGATCTTGTCGAAGAACTCGACGTTGGCGGCGGTGAAGGGCTCCCACTCCTCGGGGACGTCGTCCTCGTAGTAGATGGCCTCCACCGGGCAGACCGGTTCGCACGCGCCGCAGTCCACGCACTCGTCCGGCTGGATGTAGAGGGAGCGCTTGCCCTCGTAGATGCAGTCGACGGGGCACTCCTCGATGCACGCCTTGTCCTTGACGTCCACGCAGGGCTGGGCGATGACGTAGGTCACGGGTCTCCTCCTCGTCCGCGATCGGCGCGGCACGCGGCCGGTCGCCGTCCCTAGTATCGCGGACGTCCCGCGCCGTGCAGACCGGGGCGGGCCGGAAGGGCGGACCAGGCGGACCGGGGCAGGCCGGAGCGGATCGGAGCGGGACGTGGGAGTGCGGGCCGGGGCGCGCCTGGAGGTGCGCGAGGAGGAGCTGCGGCCGGGGGTGCGCGTGGTGGTGCGCCACCGCCTGCCCGACGGCTCGGCCACCGACGCGCTGGGGGAGCTGCGCTCCGTCGACGCCGAGGCGCTGGAGGTGCTCACCCGGCGGGGGCCGGTGCGGGTGGCCCGCGCGGACGTGCTGGCCGCCAAGGCCGTGCCGCCGGCGCCCCGGCGCCCGGAGCCGCCGCACCGCGCGGTCGGCGTCGAGGACCTGCAGCGGCTGATGGGCGCGCACTGGCGCGCGGAGGTGGCCCGCCCGCTCGGGGACTGGCTGCTGCGCGCCTCGGGCGGTTTCACCAGCCGCGCCAACTCCTGCCTGGCCGTCGGCTCCCCCGGCCTGGCGCTGCCCGCGGCGCTGGAGCGGGTGCGGGCCTTCGCCGCCGAGCACGGTGTGGAGGCGGTGGTGACCGTGCCCACCCCCGCGGGGGCGGGCGGGGAGGTGCCCGAGCCGGCCTCGGCGCTGGACGCGGAGCTCGCCGGGGCCGGCTGGGCGCTGCGCACCCCCTCGCTGGTGCTGACGGCGGCGACGCGGCGGCTGCCGCGGGAGGTGGAGCTGCCGGCCGGGCTCGTGCTCGACGTCCGCGCCGAGCCCGACGCGGCGTGGCTGGACGCCTACCGTTACCGGGGGCGGCCGCTGGTGCCCGCGGCCCGGCGGCTGCTGGTGTCGGCCGACGCGCAGGTCTTCGCCTCCGTCCGGGACGGCGGGCGGGAGCTGGTCGTGGCGCGGGGTTCGGCCTCGCCGGGCTGGGCGGGGCTGACGGCGGTGCAGGTCG
>NZ_BAABIL010000525.1:0-5217 GCF_039542765.1 Kineococcus glutinatus | reverse complement strand
ATCGCCGCCGACGCCGGCGCCGGGGACCCGGTGGCGCTGGCCGCCTTCGCCCGCGGCGGCCGGGCGCTGGGCGCCGCGTTCGCCGCCACCGCCGTGCTCTGCGACATCGACCGGGTGGTGCTCGGCGGCGGGGTCGCCCAGTCCGGTGCGCTGCTCCTGGACGCCGTCGAGGCCGGTTTCCGGGAGTTCGCGGGGCTGGGGTTCGCCCGCCGGGTCGCCGTCGTGCCGGCGGAGCTGGGCGGCTCGGCCGGCCTGGTCGGCGCAGCCGCCCTGCTGCACCGCCCCGACCGCTACAGCCTCGTCCCCCGGGCGGCCGTGCCGCTGCCGCACCCCTGACCCGCACGCACCCGCGGGTCCCGGCCGCCGGGGCTCAACCGGGCGCCGCCAGCACCCCGGCGGCCTCCACGGGCCGGCCGAACAGGTACCCCTGGCCCTGGTCGCAGCCCATCCGGCGCAGCAGCTCCAGCGCCGCCGGGGTCTCCACGCCCTCGGCCACGACCCCCATCCCGAGGTTGTGGCCGAGGTCGATGACCGAGCGCACGATCGAGGCGTTGCGGTGGTTGGTGTCCACGTCCCGCAGGAACGAGCGGTCGATCTTCAGCACGTCCACCGGCAGGTCGCGCAGGTGGGCCAGCGAGGAGTACCCCGTCCCGAAGTCGTCCAGCGCCAGCCGCACCCCGGCCTCCCGCAGCTCCGCGGCCACCGCCATGGCGGCCTCCGGCTCGGCCATCACGGCGCTCTCGGTGAGCTCCAGCTCCAGCACGTGCGCCGGGGCGCCGGCGCGCTCCAGCTGCTCCAGCACCTCCCCCACGAGCGAACCGTCGCGCAGGCTGCGCGCGGAGACGTTCACCGCCACCTGCAGCGGCGTCCCCGCCGCCGCCCACCGCGCCGCCTGCTCCAGCGCCGTCGCCAGCACGTGCGCCGTCAGCGGCCGGATCAGCCCCGTCTGCTCGGCCAGCGGGATGAAGCTGTCCGGCAGCACGAGCCCCTGCCGGGGGTGCCGCCAGCGCAGCAGCGCCTCCACCCCCGTCGTCGCCCCGGTGCGCAGGTCCCGCTGCGGCTGGTAGTGCACCACGAACTGCCCGGACTCCAGCGCCTGCCACAGCGCCCCGCCGTACCCCAGCCGCTCGGGGCGGTTGAGGTCGGCGTCCGGGGTGTACGTCTCCACGCCCGAGGCGCTCTGCTTGGCCCGGTACATCGCCACGTCGGCGCGCTTGAGCAGGCCGACGGGGTCGTCGCCGTGGTCGGGGGCCAGGGTGACGCCGACGCTGCCCTCCAGGTGCAGGGTGATGCCCTCCACCCGCAGCGGGCGGCGGATCTGCTTGCGCAGCTCCGCGGCCAGCCGCTCGGCGTAGTGGCGGGCGGGCACCGGGTCCAGCAGGACGGCGAACTCGTCGCCGCCGAGGCGGGCGACGGTGTCGGTCTCGCGGAACTGCTGGCGCAGCCGGTCGGCCACCACCTGCAGCACCCGGTCCCCCACGTCGTGGCCGAGGGTGTCGTTGACCTCCTTGAAGCGGTCCAGGTCCACCAGCAGCAGCGCCAGGCGGGTGCCGTGGCGCTGCTGCGCGGCGAGGCCGTGGTGCAGGCGGTCGTGCAGCAGCACCCGGTTGGCCAGCCCGGTGAGCGGGTCGTGCAGCGCGCGGTGGCGGATCAGCTCCTCCGTGCGGCGCCGCTCCACGGCCGCGGCGACCACGTGCGCCACCGACGACAGGAACGCCATCTCGTCGCCGGTCCACGTCCGCGGGGTCCTGGCCTGCACGCACAGGTACCCGAAGGAGGAGGTCGTGCCGCCGATGACGACGGCGGCGGCGCTGACCACGCCGTGCGCGCGCCACCACGCCGCGGCGGCCCGCCCGCGCTCGCCCTCCTCCTGCCGGGCGGTGATGTCGCAGCACAGGGTGGGGGTCCCCGCGGCCGGCACCACGGTGCCCTCCACGTCGCGCGCGTCGAGCACGTGCGGGAAGTCCGGCGCCCAGCCGCTCGTCGCGCGGGTCAGCAGCACGTCCACGGCGTCGGTGCGCTCCAGCACCTCGCAGTGGGCCACGCCCAGCACGTCGCGCACCTGCGCCGCGGTGCGGGCGAACAGGTCGGGCAGGTCCGCGCCGGCGAGGGCGTGACCGCCGAGGTCGGACACGCAGGTCTGCTGCCGCTCGGCGCGGTGGCGCTCGCTGACGTCCTGCAGCACCAGGGTGAGCCGGGTGCCGTCCGCCGCAGGCAGCGCCAGCACGGTGGCCCGGAAGACGTGCCCGGCGGCGGCGTCGTCCACGACGCGCAGGTCGGCGTGCTGGGCCCGTCCCGTCGCGGCGGCCGTGGCCACCATGCCGTGCGGGCCGAGCAGCTGCGGGCCGCCGTCCGGCGGGCGCAGCACGCGCCCCAGCCCGGTCAGGGGGGCACCGGCCTCCACGGCGGGGCCGAGCAGCTGCCGCAGCGCGGGGGTGGCGCGGTGCACCCGCAGCCCGGGGGTGCACTCCACGACGCCGATGGGCAGGTCGTCGTAGGCGGCGCCGTCGGCGACGAGCTCCAGCAGGTGGGCGTGCTCGGCGGCGGCCTGCGTGCCCAGCCGCTCGGCGGTGACGTCGACGAGGGTGCCGACGTTGCCGGTGACGTCGCCGCGGGGGTCGCGCAGCACCTTGGCGCGCAACCGGACCTGGCGGTAGCCGCCCGACGCGGTGCGGTAGCGGCCCTCGTGGTGGCAGTGGTCGGCGCCGCCGACGACGACGGCGCCGAAGAGGGCCAGCGTGCGCTCGCGCTCGTCGGGGTGGACGTACTCCAGGAAGTTCGTGCCGAGGGTGTCGGCGACCGCGAAACCCGTCAGCCGGGTCCACGCCGGGCTCAGCCACGTCCAGTTCCCGATGGCGTCGGTGCGGAAGAGGACCTCGTCGAGGTCCTCCCAGAGGGAGGGGTCGGCCGGTGGGCCGGGCGTCACAGGGGTTCGCGGTGCGTGCGGCACCACGCCTCGCGCCGTTCCGCGGTGCCCGGCAGCAGGTCCGCCGTCGCGGTGGCGATGGCGCGGGCCTCGGCCGCGGCGTACGCCTCGACGCTCGCGGCGGTCGCCGCGTACGCGGCCGGGCCGAGGCGGCGGGCGGCGACCAGGCGCTCGGCGTTGCGCCACGACACCTCCCGCCACGTCTGGACGAGCTGGAAGGCCGCGGTGGCGTCCAGGGTCGTGCCGGGCACGTCGGCGTCGTCCGCGGTGGGGTCGTAGCGCCGGGCGACCTCCGCGAGCTGGGATTCGGCCGCGGCGTTGAGGAACTCGTACACCCGGTCGTGGTCGGGTTTGCGGCTGGTGCCGTCGGGTGCCACGAGGCCGATCTCGGCGAGCACGAAGGGCAGGTCGCGGTTGATGTGCCCGTTCATCCCGAGCAGCACGTCGCCCAGGCCGACGACGCCGCGGGTGTCGGCCGCCTCGAAGGCGGTGCGCCAGGCGGGGGCCACCTCCCGGGTGCGCCCGGCCCGCCAGAGGTCCTCCTGGTCGAAGTAGTACCTGGCGAACACGGCGTCGTAGTGGTTGACCCAGCCGGGATCGGCGAAGAACCCGGGCGTGCGGGCCGCCTCCCGGTAGGCCTCGGTGGTGCGCAGGTACAGCAGCGAGAACACGGCGCGGTGGCTGCAGTCGCGGTCCAGGGGCGCCCAGCGGCGCTGCATCTCGCGGATGACGGCGTCCACGCACCGCAGCTGCCCGGAGCGGCAGACGTCGCTGCTGGAGGGGTCGTGGCCGGCGCTCAGGCCGGGCAGCAGGGTGTTCCACGGCACCAGCAGGGGATCGGGGTCCTCGGCGGCGGCCGGGCCGGCCGGCAGGCAGGTGCCGGCGATGGTGAGCGCGGCGGCGAGCGCCGTGCGCGCCACCGTGCGCCGGGCGCGGCGGCGGGACCGCTGATCGGGGTGCGCGCTGCTGTGCACCGTGTCCTCCGTCGTCGCAGGACCCGGACGCGACCTGGGAGGCGTCCGTTGAGAGGTCAGCGTCGTGGCCATCCTCCGCCGACGCCAATCGATCTTCACCCGGACGGCCTAATCGCGGCACGCGCAGCGTCCCGTCGACCGCGCCGGGCGACGCCCACCCTGGTCCCGGCAGGACCACCCCGGACGGGCCCGCACGCGCCACCGCGCCGGTAGCGTCGGCCTCCTTCCCACCCGACGAGGAGACCACCGCGTGAGCCACGCCGCCGCCGCCGACCGCTACGACTCCATGCCCTACCGCCGCGTCGGGCGCAGCGGCCTGAAGCTGCCCGCCGTCTCCCTGGGCCTGTGGCACAACTTCGGCGACGACAAGCCGCTGGAGACCCAGCGCGCCATCCTGCTGCGCGCCTTCGACCTGGGCGTCACCCACTTCGACCTCGCGAACAACTACGGCCCGCCCGCCGGGTCCGCCGAGGAGAACTTCGGCACGCACCTGGCGCGGGACCTGCGCCCCCACCGCGACGAGATCGTCGTCTCCACCAAGGCCGGGTACCACATGTGGAACGGCCCCTACGGGGAGTGGGGCTCGCGCAAGTACCTCGTCGCCAGCCTCGACGCCAGCCTGCGGCGGACGGGCCTGGAGTACGTCGACGTCTTCTACTCCCACCGGCCCGACCCGGACACCCCGCTGGAGGAGACGATGGGGGCGCTGCACTCCGTGGTGCAGCAGGGCAAGGCGCTCTACGTCGGCGTCTCCAACTACTCCGCGGAGCAGACCCGCGAGGCCGCGCGCATCCTCGCCGGCCTCGGCACCCCGCTGCTGATCCACCAGCCGCGCTACTCGATGCTCGACCGCTGGGTGGAGGACGACGGCCTGCTCGACGCCCTCGACGAGGTCGGCGCCGGCAGCATCGCGTTCTCCCCGCTGGCGCAGGGCCTGCTGACCAGCCGCTACCTCGACGGCGTCCCCGCCGACTCCCGGGCCGCCGGCGCCAGCCCCTTCCTCGGCACCGACCGCCTCACCGACGACGTGCTGGACCGGGTGCGGGCCCTCGACGGGATCGCGGAGCGGCGCGGGCAGAGCCTGGCGCAGCTGGCGATCGCCTGGGTGCTGCGCGGCGGTCGCGTGACGTCCGCGCTCGTCGGCGCCAGCAGCGTCCGCCAGCTGGAGGACAGCGTCGGCGCGGTGGCCGGCCTGCACTTCGAGGAGGCCGAGCTCGCCGAGATCGAGCAGCACCTGGCCTGAGGTGCGCGCCGCCGGCCCCGGCGCCGCGCGGTCCGGTCGCGCCGCGCGGTCCGGTCGCGCCGCGCGGTCCGGTC
>NZ_BAABIL010000524.1:0-2047 GCF_039542765.1 Kineococcus glutinatus | reverse complement strand
CGCGTGCACGCGCGCGGGCGGGGTGGCGGGCCGCGGGGGGCGGGCGGCCGTCCGGGCCGTCCGGACCGCCGTCGGCGGCACGGTCGCCACCTGCCTGCGCTACCGGGTGACGGGGCTGGCCGCCGAGGGCGGCTTCTTCGCGCTGCTGTCCCTGCCACCGCTGGTGCTCGGGCTCGTGGCCTGCCTGGGGTACGTGGGGCGCTGGCTGGGGGTGGAGGACGTCGCGGCCGTGCGCTCGCAGATCGTCGACCTCACCTCGGCCGTGCTCACCCCGAGCGTCGTCGAGAGCGTGGTGGTGCCCACGTTCGACTCCGTCACCACCAGCGGTCGCGCCGACGTCACCCTCGTCGCGTTCGCCTTCTCGGTGTGGTCGGGTTCGCGGGCCCTCAACGTCTACGTCGACACCATCGCCATCATGTACGGCCTCGGCGGGGTCCGCGGCATCGTGCGCACGAGGGCGCTGTCGCTGTCGCTGTACCTGCTCGGGCTCGTCCTCGGCGTCGTGGTGGTCCCGCTGGTCCTGGTCGGGCCGAGCCTGCTGGGGCGGTGGCTGCCCGCGGAGGCGCAGTTCGTCATCGGGCTGTACTGGCCGGTCGTCGTGCTGCTCACCGTCGCCGGTCTCGGCACGCTCTACCACATCGCGACGCCGGTGCGCGGGCGGTGGCGGCGCGACCTGCCCGGTGCCGGCCTGGCCCTGCTGCTGTGGGTGGTGGTCTCCTCGGTGCTGCGGGAGATCATCGCGCAGTCGCTGGGCGGTGCCTCGATCTACGGGCCGCTGGCCTCGCCCATCGTGGTGCTCGTCTGGCTGTACGTGCTGGCGATCGCGGTACTCATCGGTGCGGCGTTCAACTCGACCCTGGACCGGATGTGGCCGGGCGGCGCCCGGGGGGTGGGGCGTCCTCCCCGCTCCTGATCCGCGGCCCCGCCCCGGGCGCCGCGAGCCGGCGCGGGGGAGGTCCGGCAGCGGGGACGCGCAACGCAGCAGGGCCGCTCCCCGGTCGGGGAGCGGCCCTGCTGCGTCTGTCGAGTGGGCGATACTGGGATCGAACCAGTGACCTCTTCCGTGTCAGGGAAGCGCGCTACCGCTGCGCCAATCGCCCAGGTCTACCGCGAGGCACCTGCCAACCGGTGCCTCGCCGAGGTGGAGACGGGATTCGAACCCGTGTACACGGCTTTGCAGGCCGTTGCCTCGCCTCTCGGCCACTCCACCGTCGAGGCTCGTGCCTCTGAAGCTCGTGCCTCCGAGCGGACGACGGGACTCGAACCCGCGACCCTCACCTTGGCAAGGTGATGCGCTACCAACTGCGCTACGTCCGCATGCTCCGGTGGAAGCTTTTCGCTTCCCCCTGCAGCGAGAAGAACATTAGCCGACGTGCAGGGGTGCGGTCCAACCGCCCCCCTCCCGGTGCGTCCGGGCGGGGGGCGGCCGGGCGGTCTCAGCGCCAGATCAGGTCGGGCCCGAGGGCGGACAGGTCCCGGGCGCCGCACAGGCCCATCGCCATCCGCAGCTCCGTGTCGAGCATGTGCAGCGCCGCCAGCGCACCCTCGCGCCCCGCCGCCGCGAGGCCCCACAGGTAGGGCCGGCCGACGAAGACGGCGTCCGCGCCCAGGCACAGGGCCTTGAGCACGTCGACGCCCCGGCGGACGCCGGAATCCACCAGCACCGGCACCCGGCCGCCCACCTCGGCCGCCACCGCGGGCAGCGCGACGGCCGTCGGGACCACCGTGTCGAGGTTGCGGGCGCCGTGGTTGGACACCCACACCGCGGCTGCGCCGTGCTCGACCGCCCTGGCGGCGTCGTCCGGGCGCAGCACGCCCTTGACGACGACCGGCAGGTCGGTCAGCTCCACCAGCCAGGTGATGTCCTGCCACGTCAGCGTGGGGTCGAGGCGCTCGACGTAGACGCGCCGGTGCGCCGGCAGGTCGTCCTCGGCGCGCGGGGTCAGCGCGGGCAGGTTGGCGAAGTGCATGCCCGCCGGCAGGCGCACGCTGCGGCGGCGGTCGGTGTCGCGGGCGCCCAGCACCGGCGTGTCCACGGTGACCACGA
>NZ_BAABIL010000523.1:0-3501 GCF_039542765.1 Kineococcus glutinatus | reverse complement strand
GGGCGGGCGCCGGGTCGGTGCCCACCGCGGGGCCGCCGTCGACGCCGCCGGGGGCGTCCGGCGGCGAGGCGGGCACCGACCCGCGCGGCTGCGACACCGCAGCGGGTGACCTGCGCTTCGACACCGGGTTCACGGGCGCCGACGGCCGGCCCGTGCCCTACAGCGTCAGCCTGCCCGCGGACTACTACACCGACTGCCGGGAGTACCCCGTGCTGTTCGCGCTGCACGGGCGCGGCCAGAGCAACGCCACCTTCCTGCCCGAGGCCGAGCGGTTGCGGGCGGCCGTCGACGCCGGGGTGCTCGACGACGTGGTGATCGTCACACCGGACAGCAACGGCGACGGGCGCTGGGAGGGCCGGTACGACACCGCCTTCATCGACGAGCTCGTCCCGCACGTCGAGCGGACCTACCGCGTGCGGCCGGGCCCGGCGCACCGGCTGCTCGTCGGCTGGTCGATGGGCGGCCACGGCGCCTTCCGCTTCGGCATCGAGCACCCGGAGGAGTTCGCGGCCGTGTGGGCCGTGGACGGGGCCATGAGCCGGGAGCCGGCCTCGTACCTGGAGTTCCTCGACCGCGTGCGCTCCGGGCAGCCGAGGATCACCAGCGTCGGCGGGAACCTCAACGGCGACCGGGTGGAGCAGGTCGTCGACGTCTTCGCCGCCGAGGGGGTCGACCTCCCCCACCAGCGCCTCCCGCTCGACCACGAGTTCCGGTTCTTCGTCGACGCCGACCGCGACGCCGGCTGGCCGACGGTGGCGTGGCTGGACGCCCAGCTGGGCCGGCCCGCCTGACGGGACCGATCCCGGACGAGTCCCCTCCCCGGCGCACCCCCGCGACACGCCCTGCCGCACGCGCCCCCGGCCGCACTCCGAGTTCCGGCCGGGGGCGTGGTGCGTCAGAACAGGTCGCGGTACTTCGCGGCCGACTTCGGCATCCGGCTGCCGCCGTAGAACAGCCAGTTCCCGCCCTCCTGGGCCTCGTTGAACTGCACCTCGTAGAGCAGCTTGCCGGCGCCGGTCCCGCCGTTGGCGGCGAAGAACTGCTGCATGCCCTGCACGTACCCCGGGGAGTCGCCCATCCCGGCGTTGCCGGACCACTCGCTGACGGCCAGCGGCAGCCCGACGCTGCGGGCGAAGGCGAGGTGCGCGGCGATGCCCTTGGGGGCGCCGTACCCGTCGGTCTGCTTGGCCTGGGCCGTGAAGTCGGCGACGGTGGCGGCGTAGGGCCACTGGTTGTAGTAGTCGACGCCCATGACGTCGACCTGCCCGGCGCCGGGGAACGTCTTGCGCCAGTCGATGCCGTTGCCGATGGACTCGCGGTTGGGGCAGAACACGAGCTTGGCGGCGGGGAACACCGACTTCTGGATGGCGCGGTAGCGCTTCCACGCGGCGATGAACTGCTGGGAGTTGCCCGAGGTGACCTTCCACGGGTACCAGTTGCCGTTCATCTCGTGGGCGAAGCGGATGTAGACCGTCCCCGCCCGGCTGCCCCACTTGCGCTTGAGCGTGGTGAGCGAGGTGCGCCAGCGGGCGTCGTAGGCGCCGGAGGCGGCCGCGGCCCAGGAGCCGCCGCCGTCGAACGCGCCGACGGCGATGTCGATGTTCTTCGTCCAGGAGCCGTACTGGCCGCCGGGGTCGAGCTGCCAGAAGTTCACCGTGTTCTCGCCGCTGTCGGCCCAGGTGGCGACGACGTCGAGGGGGGTCCCGCGCCAGGTGGCGATGCGACCGTCGGCGGCGCCGAGCCCGGCGGCCCCCGACTTCCACGTCCTGGTGGCGGCGGTGGCGGGTGCGGCGGTGCCGGCGAGGAGCCCGCCGACGAGGGCGGCGGCCGCGACGATCGTGCGGGCCCGGTGGGACCGGGTGCGGGGCGTGCGGCAGCGGGGCGTGCGGGAGCGGGGCATCGGGCGTGACCTTCCGAGCGCAGGGGCAGGACGTCCCGTCGACGGTCGCGGCGCCGGCCCCCCCGGTTCTGCACGCGGCTTGCTGGTCGTCGGGTGTTCGCTGGTGAGGTACACGAACGCCTGGGCGTTCGTCCTGGTGGAACATAGGGGACGGCACCCCGTGGTGGCAACGCTGCGTCACCGCCGCCGGGAGCACGGAGGGTGCCCGCCCGGCTGCTCTGGCAGCATGAGGAGGGTCGGACGCGATGGGCTGCCGGGGGGCGAGGGTGACGGATCACGACGGCACCGCACCCGGTGCGGGCGGCTGGGCGACGCCGCCGCTGGCGGAACGCCTGCAGCACCTCTTCGAGCACCACGTCAACCCGCGCACCCAGCGGCGCTGGACGCTGCGGCAGGTCAAGGACGCGGTCAACGCCCAGGGCGTCACGCTGTCGCTGAGCTACCTGCTGCAGCTGCGCCGCGGCGAGCGGGACGACCCGACCCTGCACCAGCTCACCGCCCTGGCCCGCGTCTTCGGCGTGCCCCCGGGCTACTTCGTCGGCGACGAGGAGACCGCCGCGCGCTCGGAGGAGGTGGCCCAGCTCGAGCAGGCCGTGCAGGCCCACCCCGAGGTGCGGGTCTGGGCGGAGCGCTCGCTGGGCATGTCCCCCCGCGACATCCACATGATCACGGCGATGATCGACGTGACGGCCGAGGAGGGCGGCTCCGGGCGGGCGCGGCGCGGCGGAGCGCGGCACGACGACCCCGCCTGACCCCGCCTGACCCCGCCTGAGCCCGCCTGAGCCCGCCTGAGCCCGCCGGCTCGCGCTCGCGGGGGCGGCGGGTGAGCGTGGTGGCGTGCACCCGCCCACGCCCCCGCCCCTGCCGGCACCCCCGCTGACGGGTGGGCTCCCGCTGCCGGCGACTCCCACCGGCCTCGCCGGCCTGTCCGACCGCGTCCGGCGCGGTTTCCGCAGCCGCACCTCCGGCGACCCCGGCGGCGCCCCGGCCTGGGTGCGCGACATCGCGCGCGTGGGCGGCGGACCGGGCTGGTTCGAACCCGACGGGGTGGTCTGGCGGGTCCACGGCGACCTGTCCACCCTCGTCGGCGGCGTCGCGGCGCTGCTCGGCCAGGCCGCCCACCCCCTCGCGCTGGCCGGCGTGCAGCGCCACTCCGCCTACGAGCGCGACCCGTGGGCCCGGCTGGCCGGCACCGCCCGCTGGCTCGTGGTGTCCACCTTCGGCTCCGCCGAGCTGGCCGGGCGGGAGGCCGCCCGCGTGCGCGGCATGCACACCCGGGTCCGGGGCCAGGACGAGCGGGGCCGCGCCTACGCCGCCTCCGACCCGCGGCTGCTGCGCTGGGTGCACCTGGCCTTCACCGACGCCTTCCTCGCCGCCCACACCGCCACCGGCCGCGACCTCGCACCGCGCTTCGGGCCGCGCTGGGCCGACGCCTACGTCGCGGACTGGCGCCGCAGCGCCGAGGCGCTGGGGGCGGGCGGCGGGCCCGCGGAGGCCGCGGCGCTGGCCGGGGCGCTGGCCGGGTGCGCCGCCGACCTGGAACCGGTGCCGCAGGAGCTGCGCCGGTTCCTCGCCGCCCCGCCCGGTCTGGGCCGCGCGGA
>NZ_BAABIL010000522.1:0-1315 GCF_039542765.1 Kineococcus glutinatus | reverse complement strand
CGCCCGGTCGCGGGCCCGGGGTCGGCCAGGTCGGCGCGGGTCACGACGAGCAGGCCGTGGCGCACGCCCAGGGCGTCCAGGGCCGCCAGGTGCTCGGCCGACTGCGGCATCCAGCCGCCGTCGGCGGCCACCACCAGCAGCGCCACCGGCACCGGGCCCACGCCCGCGAGCATCGTCGGCACGAACCGCTCGTGGCCGGGCACGTCGACGAACGCGACGCGCCGGCCCGAGGGCAGGTCGGTCCACGCGTAGCCGAGGTCGATGGTCAGGCCGCGGCGGCGCTCCTCCTCCCAGCGGTCCGGCTCCATGCCGGTCAGGGCGCGCACCAGGGTGGACTTGCCGTGGTCGACGTGCCCGGCGGTGGCGACGACGTGCACCTCAGGCGCCCCCGCCCACGGGCACCCCCGCGGCGCGGCGCACCGCCGCGGCCACGTCGTCGTCGCGGTCGGCGGGCACGCAGCGCAGGTCCAGCAGCAGCGCCCCCCGCTCCACCCGGCCCACCACCGGTGGGGACCCCAGCCGCAGCGGCGCCGCCAGCTCCGGCGGCAGCGCCACCGCCCACGAGGCCAGCTCCAGGCCCGGCGCGCCACCACCGCCGACCACCGCCACCACCGTCGCCGCCCGCGCCGGCAGCCCCGCCGGGACGAGCGCGGCTGCCAGCCGGTCGCTGCGCCCCCGCAGCGCCGCGGGATCGGCGTGCAGCGCCTCGTGGGTGGGGGTCGCCGGACCGCGCAGGGTGGCCTCCAGCGCCGCCAGCGTCAGCTTGTCCACCCGCAGCGCCCTGGCCAGCGGGTGCCGGCGCAGCCGCTCCACGAGGTCGGCGCCGCCCAGCAGCAGCCCGGCCTGCGGCCCCCCGAGCAGCTTGTCACCGCTGCCCGTCACGAGGTCGGCGCCGGCGCGCAGGGTGCTCGCCGCGTCCGGCTCGGTGGGCAGCAGCGGGTCGGGGGCCAGCAACCCCGAGCCGATGTCCGCCACGAGCGGCACCCCGCGCTCGCGGCACAGCGGCGCCAGGTCGGCGACGTCCGCGGCGGCGGTGAAGCCGGTGACCACGAAGTTGGAGGGGTGGACCTTCAGCACCACGCCGGTGTCCGGGCCGATCGCCGCGGCGTAGTCGGCCGGCGCGGTGCGGTTGGTGGTCCCCACCTCGCGCAGCCGCGCGCCGGTGGAGACCAGCAGGTCCGGCAGCCGGAAGCCGTCGCCGATCTCCACCATCTCCCCGCGGCTGACGACGACCTGCCGGCCCGGCGCGAGCGCGGTGGTCGCCAGCACCAGCGCCGCGGCACCGTTGTTGACGACGTGCACCCCGCCCGCGTCC
>NZ_BAABIL010000521.1:0-4624 GCF_039542765.1 Kineococcus glutinatus | reverse complement strand
GGGGCGCTCGTCCGCCGCGAGCGCTCCCGCCGCGGGATCCGCGCCCGCCGCCGCGGCGGGCACCGCGGCGGCGGCCTCCGGGGGCAGCCGCGAGGTGGTGAGCCGGGCCACCAGGACCGCGCCGCCCACGACCAGCAGCAGCCCCACGCCGGCGCGCACCACCACCCACTGCCAGGGCGCGACGAGGGCGAGGAACACCAGCACGGCCGGGTTGAGCAGCGGGTTGCCCAGCCAGTAGGCCACCACGCCCGCCGTCGGCACCCCGCTGCGCCGCAGCGCGGAGGCCACCGGCGCGGTGCAGCAGGTGCACATCATCGACGGGGTGGCCAGCAGGCCGCCGACGAGCGCGCTGGAGGTGTCCCGCCGCCGCGACAGCACCGCCAGCAGCCGGCGCCGCGGCAGCAGGGTCTGCACCGCCGCGGAGATCACCAGCCCGGCCACCACGGCCTTCCACACCGCCAGGGCGTAGGCCACGAGGAAGGACCAGCCCGCGCGCAGGCTCGGCGCCGACCCCGGCTCCACCCCGGCGGCGGCCAGCAGGGAGGACCCCGACCACGCCCGGCCGGCAGCCAGCTCGGAGGTCCGCAGCGCGTAGGGCCACCACTTGGCCCACAGCAGCAGCGCCGCGGTCGCGACGGCGAAGCAGACGACACCGGCGGCAGCGCCGCGGCGGTCGGCGGTGGCACGGGTCGCGGTGCTCAACGGCGCTCCTCGGTCCGGCGCGCGGGCCGGTTCCTCGACCCGCGCGGCGGCGGAACGCTAACCGGTCCGGTGTCGCGGCGCGTTCCGGGCTGCGCGCGGCCCGGGCGCGGTGCACACTCGGCGCTGCGGCAACCACCCGGGCGCCGAGGAGCAGGAGGACCCATGGGCGTGCGCACCTGGATCGAGGGCTGGCCGGTGTACCGGCAGCTCACCGGATCCGACCCGCTCGCGCGCGGCGCGGCGACGCAGTCGCCCCGCTCGAAGTCCCTGACCCCGCGCACGGTCACCGCCGACCGGGTCGCCCGGTCCGTCTGCCCCTACTGCGCCGTCGGCTGCGGCCAGCGCGTCTTCGTCAAGGACGAGCGCGTCGTGCAGATCGAGGGCGACCCCGACTCCCCGCACTCCCGCGGGCGCCTGTGCCCCAAGGGCTCGGCCTCCGAGCAGCTCGTCAACGGCCCCGGCCGCGTCACGAAGGTCCGCTACCGCCGCCCGTACGGCACGGACTGGGAGGACCTCGACCTCGACACCGCCATGGGGATGATCGTCGACCGGGTGCTCGACGCCCGCCGGCGCGGCTGGCAGGACAAGGACGAGAACGGGCAGTACCTGCGCCGCACGATGGGCATCGCCAGCCTCGGCGGCGCGACCCTGGACAACGAGGAGAACTACCTCATCAAGAAGCTCTTCACCGCGATGGGCGCCATCCAGGTGGAGAACCAGGCCCGCATATGACACTCCGCCACGGTTCCCGGTCTGGGAGCCTCGTTCGGCCGCGGCGGCGCCACGGGTGACCTGCAGGACCTGCAGAACGCGGACTGCATCGTCATCCAGGGCTCCAACATGGCGGAGTGCCACCCGGTGGGGTTCCAGTGGGTCATGGAGGCCAAGGCGCGCGGCGCCAAGGTCTTCCACATCGACCCCCGGTTCACCCGCACCAGCGCCCTGGCGGACACGTACGTGCCGATCCGCACGGGCACGGACATCGTGCTGCTCGGCGCGGTCATCAACCGGGTGCTGACGCAGGAGCGGTACTTCGACGAGTACGTGCGCGCCTACACCAACGCCTCGTGGATCGTCAGCGAGGACTACCGCGACACCGAGGACCTCGACGGGCTGTTCTCCGGCTTCGACGCGGAGAAGCGCTCCTACGACACGACGTCCTGGCAGTACGAGGGCCACGAGGCCGGCGGTGACGCCGGCGACGAGACGGCGCGCTCCACGGACGCCGAGCAGGGCCACCAGCTCGGCTCGGCCGGCGCGCCGCTGGAGCACCAGCGGATCCGGCGCGACGAGACGCTGCAGCACCCCCGCTGCGTGTTCCAGGTCCTCAAGCGGCACTTCGCCCGGTACACCCCGGAGATGGTGCAGGAGGTCTGCGGCGTGCCGCCGGCGCTGTTCGACGAGCTCGCCGAGGCGTGGATCTCCAACTCCACCCGCGACCGCACGACCGCCCTGGTCTACAGCGTGGGCTGGACCCAGCGCGGCACGGGCGTGCAGTACATCCGCACCGGCGCGATCCTGCAGCTGCTGCTGGGCAACATGGGCCGCCCCGGCGGCGGGATCCTCGCGCTGCGCGGGCACGCCAGCATCCAGGGCTCCACGGACATCCCGACGCTGTACAACCTGCTGCCCGGCTACCTGCCGATGCCGCACGCCGAGCAGCACCCCGATCTCGCCACCTACATCGGGGAGATCAAGGGCGAGGACCAGAAGGGGTTCTGGGGCAACGCCGACGCCTACGTCGTGAGCCTGCTCAAGGCGTACTTCGGCGACGCCGCCACCGCGGAGAACGACTGGTGCTTCGACTTCCTGCCCAGGATCGACGCCGACCACGGCACGTACGGGCAGGTCATGGACATGATCGAGGGCGGGAAGATCTTCGGGTACTTCCTGCTCGGGCAGAACCCCGCCGTCGGCTCGGCCAACGGCCGCGCCCAGCGCCTGGGCATGGCCAACCTCGACTGGGTCGTCGTCCGCGACCTCGTGATGATCGAGAGCGCGACGTTCTGGAAGGACGCGCCGGAGATCGAGACCGGCGAGATCGTCACGCAGGAGTGCCGCACTGAGGTCTTCTTCCTGCCCGCCGCCGCGCACACGGAGAAGGAGGGCTCCTTCACCCAGACCCAGCGCCTGCTGCAGTGGCGGGAGAAGGCGGTGGACCCCAAGGACGACTGCCGCTCGGAGCTGTGGTTCTTCTACCACCTGGGCCGGATGGTGCGGGAGCGGCTGGCCGGCTCCACCGACCCGCGCGACCGCCCGCTGCTCGACGTCACGTGGGACTACCCGCTGCTCGGCCCGCACGGCGACCCCGACGCCGAGGCGGTGCTGCGGGAGGTCAACGGGGTGGACCTCACCACCGGCCGGGCGCTGTCCGGGTTCACCGAGATGAAGGCCGACGGCAGCACCAGCGGCGGCTGCTGGATCTACTCCGGCGTCTACGCCGACGAGGTCAACCAGGCCAACCGGCGCAAGCCCGGCCGCGAGCAGGGCCTGCACGCCCCCGAGTGGGGCTGGGCGTGGCCGATGAACCGCCGCGTCCTCTACAACCGCGCCTCCGCCGACCCCGACGGCAAGCCGTGGAGCGAGCGCAAGAAGCTCGTCTGGTGGGACGAGGAGCAGGGCCGCTGGGTCGGCGACGACGTGCCCGACTTCCAGGTCACCAAACCGCCCTCGTTCCGGCCCGAGCCCGGCGCCACCGGCCCCGACGCGATCGCGGGCGACGACCCGTTCATCATGCAGGCCGACGGCAAGGGCTGGCTGTACGCCCCCAAGGGCGTCGTGGACGGCCCGCTGCCGGCGCACTACGAACCGGGGGAGTCGCCGTTCCGCAACGCCGTCTACGGCCAGCAGCAGAACCCGGCGCGGGAGATCTACACCCACCCGCTCAACGAGGTGCACCCCAGCCCGCCGGAGCCGGGCAGCGAGGTGTTCCCCTACGTGTGGTTCACCTCGCGCATGACGGAGCACCACACCGCCGGCGGCATGAGCCGCTACCTGCCCTACCTGGCGGAGCTGCAGCCGGCGCTGTTCGCGGAGGTGTCCCCGGAGCTGGCCGCCGAGCGCGGCCTGGAGCACATGGGCTGGGCGCACGTCGTCACGGCCCGCGCCGTCGTGGAGGCCCGCGTGATGGTGACCGACCGGCTCGCGCCGCTGCGGATCGGCGACCGGGTCGTGCACCAGGTCTGGCTGCCCTACCACTGGGGATCCGGCGGCCTCACCACCGGCGACGTCGTCAACGACCTCTCGCACCTGACGCTCGACCCGAACGTGCACATCCAGGAGTTCAAGGCCGGCACCTGCGACCTGCGCCCGGGCAGGCGCCCGCGGGGTCCGGCGGCGCTGGAGCTGGTCGACGAGTACCGCCGCCGCGGCGGGGTCACGATGGCCACCGGCACCGTGGCGGTCACCGGGGAGCTGCTGGACCCGCAGGGGCGCAGCCGCGCCGAGCAGGCGCTGTCGGGGACCACCGCGGTGGGCACCCACGCCACGCCCGAGGAGGTCGACCGGTTCACGTCGGTGGTGTTCGACGGGGACCTGCGCGGCGGGCGGCCGGAGGGCTTCGCCGGCCCGCGCGGGATGGACGGCGGTGGTGCGGACGGCGGGAGCGCCACAGGTACGGACGAGGGGCGGGAGAGCTAGATGGTGTCCGCGAACAGCCTCTTCGGGCCGCTGGACCCGGCCGCCGACGCCGGCTACGACGACCACCCCCGCCGCAAGGGGTTCTTCACCGACACCTCCGTCTGCATCGGCTGCAAGGCCTGCGAGGTGGCGTGCAAGGAGTGGAACCTCGTCCCCGAGGACGGCATCGACCTGCTCGGGATGTCCTACGACAACACCGGCGGCCTGGGCGCGGACTCCTGGCGCGCGGTGCACTTCGTGGAGCAGTCCCGTCCGCTGGGGAACCAGACCCCCCCGTTCGCCG
>NZ_BAABIL010000520.1:0-2302 GCF_039542765.1 Kineococcus glutinatus | reverse complement strand
GCCGCGGTGGTGTCGACCAGCGGGGCCGGTGCCGGCGGCCGCCCGACGAGGCTCCACACACCCTCCGATCGCTGCAGGCTGCCCGCCGCGGTGGCGCTGGCCACCAGCTCGCGCAGGTGCAGCGGGTTGCCGCCGCTGAGCTCGGCGAGCACGCGCCGGGTCCGGGCCGCCAGCGGGCCGCTGAGCAGGTCGGCCGCCACCCGCTCCAGGTCCGCCACGGGCAGCGGGGCCAGCTCCACGCGTTCCACCCACGTCCAGCGCAGGAGCGCGGCGGGGGGCGTCCCGGCGGGGTCGGGGCTGCGCACGGTCGCCAGCACGGGGCAGATGCGCTCCCCGACGAGCTGGTCCAGCAGGGTCGCGGACACGTCGTCGAGCAGGTGGGCGTCGTCGAGGACGAGCAGCGGCTGCACGCCGTCCGGCTGCCGGTTCAGCGCGTCCCGCGCAGCGCGCAGCAGCTCCAGCGGGCCGGTGCGCGGCAGGTGGGAGGGCAGCACCCCGGCGAAGGCGCCCAGCGGGATGGCGCGGCCCGTCGCGCTGGCCAGCGCGGTCACCGGCCGCAGCCGCCGCGAGGCCAGCGCCGTCGCGACCTCCGCCGCCAGCCGGGTCTTGCCGACACCGGCGGGGCCGAGCAGCACGGCCGTCTCCGGCGGGGTGCGCCGCAGCAGCGCCGCGAGGGCGGCGGCCTCCGCCTCCCGGCCCACGAACGCCCCCTGCGGCACCCGGCCATCCTGCTGGCGGTCGGACTCGCGCGGCAAGCGGTCCGACGGCCAGGCGCCTCAGATCCAGTCGCGGCGGCGGAAGACGGCGTGGAGCACCACGCTGACCAGGACCATGAGGCACAGGGCGAACGGGTAGCCGTAGGTCCAGTGCAGCTCGGGGATGTCGTCGAAGTTCATGCCGTACACCGTGCCGACCAGCGTGGGGGCGAACAGGATCGCCGCCCACGCGGAGATCTTCTTCACCTCGTCGTTCTGCGCCATGCTGGCCTCGCTGAGCGCCTTCATCTCCTCGTTCTGCCGCTCGGCGACGAGCGTGGCGTTGACGGTGAGGATGTCGCGCAGCGCGGCCCGCAGCGCGTCGATGCGCTCGTTGACCGACGTGACGTGGTCGGCGACGTCGCGCAGGTGCCGCTGCAGCTCCTCGTCGACCCGGTACTTGGTGAACCCGGCGGTGAGCGAGGCGAGGATCCCCGCCAGCGGGTGGGTGGCGCGCTGCAGGTCGACGACCTCCCGCGACAGCTCGTAGATGCGCCGCGACACCGCCGGGTGCCCGGTGAACACCTCGGTCTCGATCTCGTCGACGTCGTTCTCCAGCCCCGCCAGCACGGGGCCGTAGCCGTCGACGACGCTGTCGAGCACCGCGTAGAGCACCGCCTCGGGTCCGGTGGCGAGCAGCTCCGGCTCGCCCTCCAGCCGGCTGCGCACCGCCGACAGGTTCGGCGCCTCGCTGTGGCGGACCGTGATGACGAAGTCGGGGCCGATGAACAGGTGCAGCTCGCCGAACTCCACCTCCTCGTCGGCGTCGCGGTATCGCGCGGCCCGCAGCACGACGAAGAGGGTGTGGCCGTAGCGCTCCAGCTTGGGGCGCTGGTGGGCCTGGATGGCGTCCTCCACGGCCAGCTCGTGCAGGTCGAACTCGTCGGCCAGCGACTCCAGCTCCCCGGCGTCGGGCCGGTACAGCCCGATCCACGCCATGGCGCCGGGCTGCTCGCGCAGGCTGCGGTACGTCTGCGCCAGGGAGGAGGGCGTCGTGGTGCGCCGGCCGTCGCGGTAGATGCCGGCGTCCACCAGGCTCGTGCGCGGCAGGGGGTGGTTGCCCGGCAGCGCCAGCGCGGCCACGCGCACGGGGGAGCCGGGACCGCGGCGCAGGCGCGGCGGCAGCACGCGGGCGGCGATGGCGTCCAGCGGGCGCGGGGTCTGCTCGGTCACTCGGGGCTCCTCGGACGGCGGGGCGGGAGGCCACCCGGCGGCCGGGTGGTCAGGCGATGTCCTGCCCGGTACTGGGGGGTTCGCTGCGCACGGCTGCCCCTCCTCCCGCGTGGGCCGCGCGCTGCGCGCCGGCCGTCCTCGGCGTGCCCGCTGCGGGGTCGCGCCGTCCGGTGACCAGGTTACGGCAGGGCGCCAGCCGCGCTGGGCCGTCCGGGTGGTCCGTCCGCGGGCGCGGGAGCCGCCCGCCCCCGCCGGCGCCTGGCGAGCAGCCCCAGGCAGAGGGCGACCTGCGCCGCGGTGGCCGCCGTGACGGCCGCCGCGGTGTTCGCCGTCATGGGGGTGGTGGGCCTGCGGGTGGCGGCCCGGCGGCTGGA
>NZ_BAABIL010000519.1:0-7713 GCF_039542765.1 Kineococcus glutinatus | reverse complement strand
GCACGACGCTCACCCGCCCCATCGGCACGTCGGCGTCGTCCACGGTGCTCACGGCCTCGGCGGCATCGGCGGCGCGCACGTCGGCGATGAGGCCCTCCTCGGCGCTGGCCTCGACGGCACCGGCCAGCACCACACCGTCGGACGCGGCGTCGAGACCCGTCAGCAGCGTCGTCAGCGACTCGGACCGCTCCTCCGTCTGCGCCGCCGAGGGCGCGGTGTCGGCCGGACCGGCGACGGCGACGGCGAGCGAGGCACGCTGGGTCAGGTCGCCGTCCACGTCGACGAGGCCGTTGTCGGCGAACACCGGCAGCACGGTGCGCAGCGGGTCCTCGGGCTGCGCCACCAGGGCCGGGTCGCTGGTCACGAGCGCACCGGCGAGGGCCGTGGCGAGGCGGGCGTCGGTGCTCTGGCCGGTGGACCCCAGCTCCGCCACGACCGCGCTGCGCACGTCGTCCTGCGCCGGGTCGGTCCACGCCTCGGAGACCGCGACCCGCCCGGTGACGCTCGCACCCGCCGCCGTCAGCCCCGTCGCCAGATCGTCGGCCAGCGAGGCCTCGGCCCCCGGCAGCAGGACCAGCACGATCGAGCGACCGGTGAGCCGGCCGGCGACGAGGGCCGGCTCCACGACCTCGGCCCACTCGTCGCGGGCGGTGATCGCCCGGTCCGCGCCGTCGAGCTGGGAGCGCAGATCGGCCTTCTCCGCCGTCAGCTGCCGCACCTGGTCGGTGATGCCGACGTCGATGCCCTCCTTGAGGGGTCCGGCGCCCAGCACGATGCCCACCGCCAGGGCGAGGAACACCGACACCAGGGAGACGAGGTGGTACCTGAAGTCGATCACCGTGCGGTCCGCCCCTCGGTCGCGACCGCGCTCACGGCTCGCCTCCCGCCCAGCCCGCGACAGGTGCGGCGCGCACCGTCTGCGGCGACGAGCCCGGCAGCCAGCCGGTGAGGAAGGCCCAGGCGTCCTCCACGCGAGCACCCGTGACCGCGAGGATCGCCTGCCCGGTGGGCGTCACCGCCAGCGCGGCCACGAGGGCGAGGACCCCGGCGAGGACGAGGACGAGGACCTGCACGTTGGAGATGCGGGAGCGGTACAACCGGGAGACGCCCTTGGCGTCCACCAGCTTGCCGCCCACCCGCAGCCGCGTCAGGAAGGTGCTGGCCATGCCGGCACGGCCCTTGTCCAGGAACTCCACGAGGGTGGCGTGGGTGCCGAGCGCGACGATGAGGGAGGCGCCCTTGTCGTCGGCCAGCAGCATGGCCACGTCCTCGCTGGTGCCGGTGGCCGGGAAGACCACCGGGTCGATGCCCAGGTCGCGAACCCGCTCCAGGCCGGGTGCGCGACCGTCGCGGTAGGCGTGCACGACGACCTCCGCGCCGCAGCGCAGCGTCGCGTCGGACACCGAGTCCATGTCACCGACGATCATGTCGGGCCGCCAGCCGGCCTCGATGATGGCGTCCGCGCCACCGTCGACGCCGATGAGCACCGGCCGGTACTCCCGCACGTAGGGGCGCAGCGTGACGAGGTCCTCCTTGTAGTGGTAGCCGCGCACGACGATGAGGACCTGCCGCCCGTCGAGTCGCGTCCGCACGTCGGGAACGCCCACGCCGTCGAGCAGCAGCTCCCGTTCCCGGCGCAGGTACTCCATCGTGTTGGCGGCGAACGCCTCCAGCTGCAGCGACAGCCCGGCCCGCGCCTCGGCCATCGCCTGCGCCACCGACTCCGCGTCGAGCAGGCGACCGCGGCCCACCACGTCCTCGCCGACGAGCAGCTCCTGCGCGCGCAGTCGGACGCCGACCCCTTCGGCGACCTCGGTCATGACCTGCGGTCCCACGTCGTCGAGCAGCGGCACGCCGGCCGCCACGATGATCTCCGGTCCCAGGTTGGGGTAGCGCCCGGAGATGCTCGGGGAGGCGTTGACGACCGCCGAGGGGCGGCACGCCACCAGCGCCTCCGCGGAGACCCGGTCGATGTCGATGTGGTCGATGACGGCGACGTCACCGGGTTGCAGCCGCTTCGTCAGCCGCTTGGTGCGCCGGTCCACGCGCGCCGGACCCACCGCCAGGTATCCCGCCAGCGCCTTGTCCGCCGCGCCGGGCGCCCTCCCCCGTCGGCGTCCACCCGCGCTCATCGATCCACGCCCCCGGCTCATCCGCTCGATCGTCGCATGCCCGCCGCGGCGGCTCGCGGCCCACCCGCCGCACGGGCACCGCCGCGCCGGGAGCGCGACCCGGTGGCCGGCGCGGGCACGTCGACGCGCGATGAGGCCAGCAGCTCGCGCGCGTGCTCCTGGGCCGCCTCCGAGTCGGACCGACCGGCCAGCATCCGGGCCAGCTCGCGCACCCGCCCGTCCTGGTCCAGCCGGACCACGCCGGATTCGGTGACGCTGCCGTCGTCGGTCTTGACGACGGTGAAGTGGGCGTCGGCGAAGGCCGCCACCTGCGGGAGGTGGGTGACGACGAGGACCTGTGCCGAGCGGGCCAGGCGGGCCAGGCGCCGGCCGATCTCGACCGCGGCGCGTCCGCCGACGCCGGCGTCCACCTCGTCGAAGACCATCGTGGGCACCGGGTCGGCACCGGCGAGGACCACCTCGAGCGCCAGCATGACCCGGGACAGCTCGCCTCCCGACGCGCCGCGGCCCAGCGGACGCGGCACCGCCCCGGAGTGCGCGGCCAGCAGCAGCTCCACCTCGTCACCGCCGTTCGGCCCGAGCGCGGATGCCGTCCGCACCTCCACGTCGATGCGGGCCCCGGGCATCGCCAGGTCCGCGAGCTCGGCCCGGACGCGCCCGGCGAGCTCCTGCGCCGCGGCGCGCCGGACGCCGCTGAGGCGCTGCGCCAGGTCCTGGAGGCGCTCGTGCGCCGCGGCCACCTCGGCGGCGAGGACGTCGGCGCGCCCGTCGTCGTCGAGTTCGAGGAGGCGCTGCGCCGCCTGTCGCGACCACTCCACGAGTGCGTCGGCGTCGGCCAGGCCCAGTGGCGCGGCACAGCGGCGCACGAGGCCGGCGAGCTCTGCGCGGCGCTCCTGCACGGCGGCCAGCCGGGCGGGGTCGGCCTCGACCCCGGCGGCGTAGGCCGCCACCTCGACGGCGAGGTCGGCCAGCAGGTAGGCGACCTCCTGCAGCCGCCCGGCCGTGGCGGCCAGCGCGGGATCGTGGTCGGCGGCGGCCGCCAGCGCTCGGCGGGCCGCCTCGACGCGGGCATCGGCACCCGCGTCGTCGGTCGCGTCCGGGTCCCCGACGAGGGCGGCGTGCGCGGCGGCAGCCGCCACGCGCAGCTGTTCCACGTGCGAGAGCCGCTCCTCCTCCTCCCGCACCTGCTGTTCCTCCCCCGGTTGCGGTGCGACCCGCTCGACGTCGGCGAGGGTCTCCCGCAGCTGCTGCGCCTCCAGGGCGCGCTCCCGGGCGTGGGTGCGCAGGTCGTCGAGCTCGGCACCCAGGCGCCGCCACCGCTCGTACTCCCCGGCATACCGCTCGAGCAGCTCCTGCACGGCCGTGCCGGCGAAGGCGTCGAGGACCCGCAGCTGCTGGGCGGGGGCGCGCAGGCGCAGCTGCTCCGTCTGCCCGTGCACCGCCACGACGTGCTCGGCGAGCTCCCCGAGGACGCTGACGGGAGCCGCGCGCCCTCCCACGTGGGCGCGGCTGCGCCCTTCCGCGGCCACCGAGCGGGCCAGCAGCATGACGCCCTCGTCGACGTCGCCGCCGGCCTCGCGGACCCGCTGAGCGGCCGCTCCGCCCTCCTCGACGACGAGGCGGCCCTCGACGACGGCGGTCGGGGCGCCGCGGCGGACGGCGCCGGCGTCGGCACGCGCGCCGAGCAGCAACCCGAGACCGGTGACGACCATGGTCTTGCCCGCACCGGTCTCCCCGGTGAGCACGGTGAGGCCGGCGCCGAGCTCCAGCCGGGCGTCGCGGATGACACCGAGCTCCCGGATGCGGATCTCCTCGATCACGTCGTCTCCCCGTCCCGGCGCTCCACGCGCCACCCGCGGCTCACGAACGCGGTCCCGGCCCGCGCCACCCCGCGACGGGGAGGCGGAACTTCGCGACGAGGCGGTCGGTGAAGACCCCACGCGTGAGGCGGGCAAGCCGCACGGGGTGCGCCGACCGGCGGACCTCGACGCGCGCACCGACGGGCACCTCGAAGGTGCGGCGCCCGTCGCACCAGAGCACGCCACCGTCGCCCATCCCCGGCAGAACCTCCAGCCCCACCGTGCTCGTCGGCGCGATGACCAGCGGCCGGGCGAAGAGGGCGTGGGCGCTGAGCGGCACCACGAGCATGGCCTCCACCTCGGGCCACACGATCGGGCCTCCTGCGGAGAACGCGTAGGCGGTGGAGCCCGTCGGGGTGGCGGCGATGCAGCCGTCACCGCCGAAGCGCGACAGGGGCCGGCCGTCGACGTCGACGACGAGCTCCACCATCCGCTCCCGGTTGGCCTTCTCGACCGACACCTCGTTGACGGCCCACGACGTGGCCACCTCGCGGCCCTCGAAGAGGATCCGCACCGCCAGCGTCATGCGGTGCTCGACCCGGTAGTCGCGCGCCACGACCCTGGCGACGGTCTCGTCCAGGTCTTCCCGCTCGCTCTCGGCGAGGAAGCCGACGTGCCCGAGGTTGACGCCCAGCAGCGGTACGTCCGTCTTCCGCACCAGCTCCGCAGCACGCAGGATGGTGCCGTCGCCGCCCAGGACGATGACCATCTCCGCGTCGCGGATGGCCGACTCCACGGCGCACACGTCGAGCATCGCCTGCTCTTCGGCGCTGAGGGCGGCGGCCTCCTCCGGCACCATCGCGGTGCGGATGCCGTCGGCGGTGAGCAGGCGCACCACCTGGGTGGCGGCGGCGACGGCCTCGTCGCGGCCGGTGTGGGCCAGCAGGAGCACCCTGCGCCCCGTCACGGAAGTCCCACCCGAGGGCCGGTGTCGACAGCGTGCCGCAAGTCCTCCTCGAGCAGACCGGGTGCGCCCGCGGCCAGCCACAGGAAGTACTCCACGTTGCCGCTGGGCCCGGGCAGCGGGCTGGCGGCCACACCGCGAACCCCCAGGCCGTGCGTCCCGGCGGCGGCGGCGACGTGGCGCACGGCGGCTGCGCGCTGCGCCGGATCGCGCACCACCCCACCACTGCCGAGCGCTTCGCGACCCACCTCGAACTGGGGCTTGACCATCAGGAGGTGGTCGGCTTCCGGGGCGGCACATCTGGCGAGCGCCCCGACGACGAGGGTGAGGGAGATGAACGAGAGGTCGGACACGACCAGGGTGGGCGCGGGGGCGACCTGCTCGGGTGTCAGGTGACGCACGTTCGTGCGGTCCAGGACGGTGACCCGCGGATCCTGACGCAGCCGCCAGGCGAGCTGCCCGTAGCCGACGTCGACCGCGACGACGTGTGCCGCACCCCGCCGCAGCAGCACGTCCGTGAAGCCTCCCGTGCTGGCACCGGCGTCCAGGCAGCGCCGGTCGGCGACGTGCAGGCCGGTGGCGAAGGCGTCGAGGGCGCCGATCAGCTTGTGGGCTCCGCGGCTGACGTACTCCTCCCCCGAGGCGGCGCCCGAGACGACGACGGCCTCGGCGGTGTCCACCTGGGTCGCCGGCTTGGAGGCGGCGACCCCGCGCACCAGCACGCGCCCCTCCGCGACGAGGTCGGCGGCGTGCTGGCGGGAACGAGCGAGGCCGCGTCGCACCAGCTCGGCGTCCAGGCGCTGTCGGCGCACGTCCTCAGTCCTCAGCGCTTGCGAGGCGCTCACGCAGCGCTCGGTCGATCGCGTCGAAGACGTCGACGTGGTCGTGCACGGGCACCGCGTCGAGCGCGTCGAGGCGTGCCAGAGCGGAGGTGAGTTCCTCACCGCTCCTCCTGGGTGCGCCGACGCGCGGCGGTGCGGGCAGCGGGTGGTGGACGGCCTCGGTCACGCGGCAACGCTACCTGCGTCCGGCGACATCCCCGAGCGGCACCGCTGAGTCGACCAGAGCGCTCGTCACGAAGGACGTGAGAGCCGAGACGTCGGGCTCCTGCCCGTGGTCGGTCGAGCTCCAGGCGGCGGCAGCGGCCGCACGGAGCAGATCGACCGGGTCCACGACAGGTGACGGGCTCGCCGCCAACCGACCACGGGTCAGGACCACCTCGGCGGCACGGCAGGACGCGCTGACCCGCCCGTCGGGACCGGGTGCGACGGTGACCTCCGGGTGGACCTCGAGCAGGCCGCCCAGGTCACGCGCGACGTAGGACGGGCGCTCGCCGGGGGAGGCGATGAGCAGATCTGCGACCCCGTGCACCCCCGTCAGCACGAAGAGGCCGGACATCCCCGCACGGCGGGCACCCTCCAGGTCGGTGTCGAGCCGGTCACCCACCATCAGCGGCCTGTGCGCACCGGTGCGACGGACCGCCTCGGCGAAGAGGGCCGGCTCCGGCTTGCCGACGACCAGCGGCTCGACACCGGTGGCGATGCGGACGGTGCCGACGAGAGCGCCGTTGCCGGGTGCCGGCCCACCTTGCACCGGCACGGTCGGATCGAGGTTGGTCGCCACCCACGGCAGTCCCGCCCGCACGGCCCTGGCCGCCTCCGCCAGGTGTCGCCACCCGAGATCGGGGGAAAAACCCTGCACGACAGCCACGGGGAGGTCGTCGAGCGCGTCGACGGGCAGCAGTTCTTCTGCGAGCAGTGCCTCCGTCAGCCCCTGACCACCGATGCGCAGTACCCGCGCTCCTGCCGACAGGCGGCTGCGGAGGTGGTGAGCCGCCGCCTGTGCCGATGTGATGACGTCCTCGTCATGACACGGCACATCAAGCCGCGTGAGGTGCTCGGCCACGACGGCGGGCGGCCGTGCGGCGTTGTTGGTCACGAAAGCGAGCCGCGCCCCTCTCGCCCGAGCGGCAGCCAGGTGCTCGGGAGCGCCCGGCACGGCCTCCGGGCCGATGTAGACCACGCCGTCCAGGTCGAGGAGGATGACGTCGTACAGCTCGGTCAACGGTGCTTCGGCGCCGCGTAGGCCCACGCCGCCCGCACGGACCGACCCATCCGGTGTGGTGCTCACGAACTCCCCGATGCTCGTCGGGCGGCCAGTGTGGCGCGTACCTGGCGCAATCGGTCGGCGTACTCGGCGCTGTGTGGTGCCATGGCGTGCGCCATGGCCAGGTGCTCCGCCGCCAAGCCGAAACGACCGAGCCGACTCAGGCTGAGCCCGAGACCAAAGTGAGCGTAGTCGGCGTCGGGGCGCCGACGCACCAGCCTGCCGAACGACTCGACGGCACCACTGAAATCGCCGGAGTCGTACTGCGCGCGAGCCAGCGTCTCGAGGACCGCCGTCGATGCGGGTTCAGCGGCATGTGCGTGGGCCAGCAGCGTCACCGCCTCAGCGGCGTCCCCTCGGCGCAGTAGTTCGGTTCCCCGCTGGACCCACTCATAAGGACTGCCGGCCGGAGTACCGGCACCACCGTGCGCCTGACCATCGTCTGGTCCTGCCCCCTCGTGCATGGCACCCTCCTCGGCTCGACACACCTGGGACTTCCCAGGCCGAGGGGTCCGGGAGTCGCCCTGCTGAGCAGACCATACGTACCGCAGACTACGACACCCTTCAGCGGGCGCGTTCAACCTGCACACAAACGCCTTATAGCCCCTCACCATGCCCGTGAAACGGAGGTACGGTGAGGGGCTATACAAGGGGTTGTTCGGCGGTGTCCTACTCTCCCACCCCCTGGCGGGGGCAGTACCATCGGCGCTGG
>NZ_BAABIL010000518.1:0-1569 GCF_039542765.1 Kineococcus glutinatus | reverse complement strand
GACCAGTCCCGTCCGCGGCGGGTTCGCCCGCAGCGGACGGGACTGGTCGCCGGGCCCACCGGGCGGGCAGGCTGCCGCGGGTGGCGGACGGGGTGGGCGCCGGCGCGGCCGGTGGTGCGGGTTTCGAGTTCGGGGTGAACGTGGGGCGGGCGGCCTCGCGGGCGGGGTTCGCCGACGTGGTGCGCCGCGCCGGCGAGGCGGGTTTCGACGTGATCGCCGCGCCCGACCACCTCGGGTGCCTGTCGCCGTTCGTGTCGCTGGCGACGGCCGCGTCGCTGGACCCGCGGTTGCGGTTGCGCACCTACGTCCTGGACGCGGGTTTCTGGAACGCCGCCCTGCTGGCGCGGGACGTGGCCACGCTGGACGTCCTGTCCGGCGGCCGGGTCGAGCTGGGGGTGGGGGCCGGGCACGTGCGCGACGAGCACGAGGACGCCGGGGTGCGGTGGGGGCCGCTGGCCGAGCGGGTGCGCTGGATGGAGGACCTGCTCGTCGAGGTGCGCCGTCGCCTCGCCGACGAGGCGCACTCCCCGCGCCCGGTGCAGCGGCCGGTGCCGCTGGTCGTCGGGGCGATGTCGCGGGCGGGGCTGGCGGTGGCCGCGCGGCACGCCGACGTGGTGGCGTTCCCCGGGGCGCTGCAGGTGCGCGGGGAGCGCCCGGGCACGCTGCGCCTGGCCACGGCGGAGGAGGTCGCCGAGCGGGTGGCGCACGTGCGGGAGGCGGCCGCGGGCCGTCCGCACCGCTGCGACGTGCTGCTGCAGCTCGTCGCGCTGGACCCCGACCCGGAGCGGGTGGCGGCGGAGCTGGTGGCGGGGGACCCGCACACGTCGGCGGCCGACGCGCTCGCGTCGCCGGCCTGCCTGTTCGCCACCGACGCGGCGGACGGTGCGGCGCAGCTGCGGCGGCGGTCGGCGGAGTTCGGTTTCACCGCCTTCTCCACCCACGACTGGAACCTGGACGCCCTGGGCCGGGTGGTCGCCGAGCTGCGGCGGCCACCCGGACCCGCAGGACCCGTTGCGGCGCAACGGGTGGGCTGAACCCCGGCGGGGTTCAGCCGAGCTGGGCGGCGAGCTGGACGTCGGTGTCCTCCAGCGCCTGCGCGGCGCCCTTGAGGTAGGAGCTCATGCCGGTGAGGCCCGCGACGGTCTGCTTCACGCCGGCGTCGAACTGCTCGTAGGAGGCCTGGAACGCCTTGGAGGAGCGGTCGGTGACGTAGCCGCTGGCGACGAGGTCGTTCACCAGCGCCTTGAGCCGCTGCAGCTGGCCCTCGATCTCGTGCTGGCCGTTGGTGAGCTGGTCGGCCGCGCCGCGCATCTCGTCGTAGGTGACGTTGACGTTCGCCATGTCGAACTCCTGTCATCGCCCCGCGCCGGGGAGGTCGCGGGTCTGCGGGCCGCACCGGCGGGTGCCGGTGCGGGGTCTCGGGGTGCTGCTCAGGCGCCGACGGGGCGCCGGGCGCGGGGCAGCAGGTGCGCCACGAGGGCGTCGGTCTCGGCGTCGGTGGCTTGTGCGCCCACTGCGGCTGCACGGGTGAGCTGTCACCGACGGACAGGCGGAGCAACGTGCCGGCCT
>NZ_BAABIL010000517.1:0-1312 GCF_039542765.1 Kineococcus glutinatus | reverse complement strand
TCCTCGGGCAGGTCGTCACCACCCCCCGCCGCACCACGCCCCGGCCCCGCCAGGGGGGCCGGGCCGGACCCGAGGCCCGCCAGCACCACGCTGGAGCGCGGGCTGGTGCCGAGCTGGACGGTGCCGTCGGGTCGGCGCACGACCGCGAGACCCTCGCGCAGCACCGACCCGTGCGGCACCGTGAGCCGGCCGCCCGGCCACGACCCGTCCGTGCCGCCCCCGTCGTCCCCGCCACCTGCTGCGCGCACCCCGTGCTCCTCTCGCCGCGGACGGGGAGCCTGCCAGCGCCGCGGCACCGGGCGGGCCCGGCGTCCACAGGTGCCCGGAGCGGGGCGGGGCTGCCGGGAGCGGGGCGGAGCCCCCGGTGGGGGCGCGGGTCTCAGGCCTTGCCGAGGATGCGGTTCAGGTTCGTCCCGCAGACGGGGCACTGGCCCTTGGCCATGCGGCGGCCGTTCGTCTCGACGACGTTGCCCTCCGCCTCGCGCTTCTCCTTGCACTTCACGCAGTAGAACTCGCCCTTGTAGGTCTCGGCCATCTCGCACTCCTCGGGTCTTCGTCACGGTCGACGGACGTTGGCGGACGGCGACATCACCGACGGCACCGGTCGGATCACCCTAGCGAAGGCACCCACGGGCAGCCCTGCGGAGCGCTGCGCGGCGGGTCGCGGTGGATCTTCCCGGAGCGCCCCGGCCGACCTCCCGTCGCCGAGCGGTCGCGCAGGGTACCGTGCGGGCGTGGAGGACGGCGTGGAGGTGCGCCGCAGCCGCCGTCGCAGCCGCACGGTGTCTGCGTACCGCGAGGGCGGGCGCACGATCGTGCTCATCCCCGCCCGCTTCAGCCGGGCGGAGGAGCGGTTGTGGGTGGGGCGGATGCTGGAGCGGCTGGCGGCCGCGGACCGCCGGCGCCGTCCCGCCGACGGGGACCTGCTCTCCCGCGCCGCCGAGCTGTCGCGCCGCTACCTCGAGGGTCGTGCGGTGCCCGTCAGCGTCGCCTGGGTGGACAACCAGCAGACCCGGTGGGGGTCGTGCACCCCCGGCGACGGCACCATCCGGCTGTCCACCCGCTTGCGCGGCATGCCCGGCTGGGTGCTCGACTACGTGTTGCTCCACGAGCTCGCGCACCTGCTCGTGCCGGCCCACGGCCCGCGCTTCTGGGCGCTGCTGGAGTCCTACCCGCGCACCGAACGCGCGCGCGGGTTCCTGCAGGGCGTGGACCACCGCAGGGCGGAGGGCACCGGCGAGGACGGCGCCGAGCTGGACGGCGGCGTGCTGGACGGCGGCGTGCTGGACGGCGGCGTGCTGGACGGCGGCGT
>NZ_BAABIL010000516.1:0-1900 GCF_039542765.1 Kineococcus glutinatus | reverse complement strand
GCACGCTGCCCGACGGCAGCACCGTGCCCGACGGCGGCACCGTGCCCGACACCGGCACCGGCACCGGCGGTGGCAGCGGGACCACGACCACGTGAGCAGCGTCGCCCCCCCGCCGGCGACCACCCACGGCGACCCCGCCCCGCGCCCCGCCGTCCCCACCGCCCGCGCCCGCGCCGACGCCGCCGTCCGCCTCGGTGCGCTCGGCGCCCTGTGGTCCGGCGCGCTGCTCGTCACCTACTGGTGGGCCGCCGGCGGTGGCCTGCTCGACCTGGGCGGCTGGCGCTCGGGCCTGACGTCGCTGGGCCGGCTCGCCGGGCTGGTGGGTTCGGAGCTGCTGCTCGTGCAGGTGCTGCTGATGGCGCGGATCCCGCTGCTGGAGGGCGCCTTCGGGCAGGACCGGCTGGCCCGGATCCACCGCTGGGTCGGGTTCTGCTCCTTCGACCTCGTGCTGGCCCACGCCGTGCTCATCACGTGGGGCTACGCCGCGGGCAGCCTCACCGCCGTCCCGGGGACGTTCTGGCAGGTCCTCACCCACGACCCGACCTGGCTGCTGGCCGTCCTGGGCACCGCCTGCCTGGTCGCCGTGGTGGTCACCAGCACCCGCGCCGCCCGGCGGAAGCTGCGCTACGAGTCCTGGCACCTCGTCCACCTGTGGGCCTACCTCGGCGTGGGCCTGGCCCTGCCGCACCAGCTGCTCACCGGGCAGGAGTTCACGTCCTCGCCCGGGCGCACGGTGTTCTGGTGGGGGTTGTGGGGCGCGGCGCTGCTGTCCGTGCTCGTCTGGCGCATCGGGGTGCCGCTGGTGCGCAACCTGCGCCACGACGTCCGCGTCAGCTCCGTCGTGCCCGAGGCGCCGGGTGTGGTGTCCGTCTACATGACCGGCCGCGACCTGCACCTGCTGCCGGTCGAGGCGGGGCAGTTCATGGGGTTCCGGTTCCTCGCCGGGCGCGGCTGGACGCGCAGCAACCCGTTCTCGCTGTCCGCCGCCCCCGACGGGCGCAGCCTGCGCATCACCGTGCGGGAGGTCGGCGACGGCAGCGCCCGGCTGCGCCACCTGGCCCCCGGCACCCGCGTGCTGGTGGAGGGCCCGCACGGGCGGCTGACGGCCCGCGCCCGCACCCGCCGCAAGGTCGCCCTCATCGGCGCGGGGGTGGGCGTCACGCCGCTGCGGGCGCTGGCGGAAGGGCTGGACCACACCCCCGGGGAGGTCGTGCTGCTGCAGCGCTACCGCGACCGGCCGCTGTTCGAGTGGGAGTTCGGCGTGCTGGCGGCCGAGCGCGGCCTGCGCGTGGTCGACCTGCCCGGCCGCCGCCGTGCGCCCGGCTCGTGGCTGGGGGAGGGCGCGCCGCCGCTGGACGACGTCGCGCTGCTGCGCCGCTGGCTGCCGGACGTCGCCGAGCACGACGTCTACGTGTGCGGCCCGCGGGGGTGGGCGGCGGACGTGCGCCGCACCGCGCTGGCCGCGGGGGTGCCGCCCGAGCAGCTGCACGTGGAGGAGTTCGCGTGGTGACCGGCGCCGTCCACGCCTGACGGCTGTCCGTCCCGGACGCCGGACGGGTGCAGCGCGCCCGGCTCCCCGAGCGGCTCCGGGCGCTGGTCATCGAGGACCAGGCCGGGCGCGACGCGATCTGCTGGTCCGCCCTCGACGGCTGACCCGCGCCGCGCGGGTGGCCGGGCACGGCGCGAGACTGCGGGCGTGAGCCGCCCCCGCCTGCCCGTGCGCGCCCTGTTCCCGCCGCCGCTGCCCCCCGGCGTGCCCGGCGACCGGGGCCTGGTGCCCCAGGGCGGGCAGTTCCAGCGGCTGTGGGGGCAGCGGATCGTCCTCGCCGGGGGACCGGCCGCGATCATGCTGCAGATCGCGCACCCCCTCGTCGGGGCCGGGGTCGTGCAGCACTCCGAC
>NZ_BAABIL010000515.1:0-715 GCF_039542765.1 Kineococcus glutinatus | reverse complement strand
CCCGGCGCTGGCGCTGCTGGCGGTGGCGGTGGGCGCCGCCGGTCTCGGCTCGGCGGTGTGGGGGCTGGCCCGGCAGTCCTACCTGACGGCCGCCGCGCGGATCCCCACGCCTCCCACGACCGGCCGCCGGTCCAGCCGTGCGGGTCGCGGCTGTCGGCGCCGAAGCGCGGGGCGAGCAGGGCCAGCAGCACGAGGACGAGGAACAGGACGAACGCGGTCACCGTGCACCCCCGCGGCGGTGGGACCTGCGGGCGCCCGGGAGCACTATTCCCAGCGGAGCGGTAGCGCTATCATTCTGCTTCATGTCTGACGATAGCAGCGTGCAGCGCGTGGCGACAGCCCTCCGCCGCCGCGCCGCCGTGCTGCGCCCCGGCGACAAACTGCCCAGCAGCCGCGCCCTCATCGCCGAGCTCGGCGTCGGCCCCGTCACCGTGCAGCGCGCCCTCGACCAGCTCGTCGCCGACGGCACCGTGCAGACCCGCCCCGGCGCCGGCACCTTCGTCGCCCGGCCCACCACCACCGCCACCACCGACACCGCCTGGCAGCGGGTGGCCCTCGGCGACTCCCCCGTGCACACCGCCGGCGTCGAGCGGCTGCTCAGCCCACCCCCCGCCGGCGCGCTGCCGATGGCCACCGGCTACCTCGACCCGGGCCTGCTGCCCAGCGCCCGCCTCGCCGCCGCCCTGGCCGGTGCCGCCCGCCGCCTCGACGGGGT
>NZ_BAABIL010000514.1:0-10800 GCF_039542765.1 Kineococcus glutinatus | reverse complement strand
CCGTGCCCGAGGTGCTGGTGGCGCGCTCCTGCGACGCGACCGCCGGCCTGGACGCCGGCGCCCTGCTGGCGGCCGACCCGGACGTCACGGCCGTCCTCTGCGGCAACGACGAGGTGGCGATGGGCGTGATCTCCGGCCTGGAGGACGCCGGGGTGCGGGTGCCGGCGGACGTGTCCGTCGCCGGCTTCGACGACCACCCCCTGGCGCAGGTGTGGCGCCCGGGCCTGACGACGGCCCGGCAGGACTTCCCGGACCTCGGGCGGCGCGCCCTGGCGCTGCTGCTGACGCGGGCGGGCGGCGACCTGCGCGCGGTGGCGTCCTCGACGCGGCCCCCCGTCGTGCTGCGCGGCAGCACCGCCGCGCCGCCGGCGGCGCCGCGGGTCAGGTCCCGCCCGGCCACGGCCGCGGCGGACGCCCCTCGACCTGCCCGCTGAACTCCTCCAGCACCCACGCCCACAGGGCCACGACGTCGGGCGGGGGTTCCAGCGTGTCCAGCCCCGCCTCGACGCGCAGCCGGTCCAGGTCCGCCAGCAGGTCCCGCCACCGCGCGATCGCGGCCTCCTGGCCGGGGAAGCGCGGGTACTCCAGGTCGGTGTGCTCGTGCCCGGCCCGCAGCGCCCGCACCTTCTGCACCTCGACGTCGCTGAGCACCCCGCCGTAGGTCGCGCCCAGCATCTCGGCGACGTCGGAGGCCACCGCCGCCGCCCGGGGGTCGCTGATGCGGTGGCCCAGGCCCATCAGCCGCAGCTCCCGCAGCAGCGCCTCGCGGTGCTCGCGCATCCGCACCCCCGTGCGCAGCGGGTAGCCCAGCAGCCGCACCGGCGGGCCGTCCCCCGCCGGGGGTGCCTGCGCCGGGGGTGCCTGCGCCGGGGGTGCCTGCGCCGGGGATACCTGCGCCGGGGATACCTGCGCCGGGCCGTCGTCGGCGAGCTCGGCCACCACCGAGGCCCACTCCGCGGCCAGCCCCACCAGCAGCGCGTCCTCCCCACCGGGCGCGTCGGCGGGCGCGTCGCCGGCGGCCGCCGCCCGCTGCGGTTGCGCGCTCAGCTCGCACCACACCTCCTTGCCGCTGCCGTCCTCGTGCACGTCCACCCCGCGGGCGGTGCTGAGGGCCGTGATGAGCGGCAGGCCCCGGCCGGTGCCGGCGGTGAGGCTGCGGGGCACCCACTGCGGCGGGACGGCCGAGCCGTCCGCCACCGCCACCCGCACCACGGGCTCGGAGGGGTCGTCGTGCACGGCCACGCGCACCGTGACGGGGGTGCCGGCGTGCAGCAGCGCGTTCGTCACGAGCTCGCTGACGCACAGCTCGGCGTTACCGACGACGTCGCCGGGCAGCTCGCGGGGCGGGCCGGCGAGGACGTGGCGGACGTGCCGGCGCGCCCGGGAGGCGCTGCCGGGCTCTGCGGGCAGCGTGACCTCGGCGGCCTCCGCGTCCCCGGCGCGGGGACCGCCCTGCGCCGCGGAACCGCTCACCCTCCGCACTCTAGGAGCTGGACCTCCCCGGTGGCGGGTCGGAGCGGCCCGCCCCCAGGTACAGCCGGCGCTCAGCGCTCCCAGGGATCTCCCGGTTCGTCGTCCAGGTCCTGACGGGCGTCCTGGAGCCACTGCGCGGCGTCGACGTGCGGCAGGTGGCGCACGGTGTCGAGAATGCCCGGCAGCAGCACGGCGCGGAAGGGGTCGGCGTGCTCGGTGGCGCCGCTCGTCGTCTCCACCCGCCCATGATGCCTACGTCCCGCCCTGGCCCGCCCCGAGGTACAGCCGGCGCACGACGTCCTCGACGTCCGGCTCCTCCACCGCCAGGTCCCGCACCGGCGCCCGCGCGGTCACCGCCGCCAGCACCTGCGCCGCGCTCGCCCCCTCCGCCAGCGCCAGCCGCTGCCGGGCACCGCCCGCCTCCACCGCCAGGAGTTCCGTGCCCGGCACGCCGCGCAGCTCCGGCGCCGGTCCGTCCAGGTCCACCACCAGCACCCGGCGCGCCCCCACCCGCCGCACCAGCCCCGCCAGGTCGCCGCCGTAGGCCAGCCGGCCGCGGTCGACGACGAGCACCCGCTCGCACAGCCGCTGCACGTCGTGCATGTCGTGGGTGGTGAGCAGCAGGGTCGTGCCGTGCTCGGTGCGCTGCTCGCGCAGGAACACCCGCAGCCGCTCGCCGGAGAGCACGTCCAGGCCGATCGTCGGCTCGTCCAGCAGCAGCAGCTGCGGGGAGTGCAGCAGCGCCGCGGCGACCTCCCCGCGCATCCGCTGCCCCAGGGACAGCTGCCGCACCGGGGTGGTGAGGAAGTCCGCGAGGTCCAGCCGCTCCACGAGCTCGGCCGTCCGGGCGGTGACGGCCGCGGGCCCCAGGCGGTGGATCGCGCCGAGCAGCCGGAAGGAGTCCGCCAGCGGCAGGTCCCACCACAGCTGCGAGCGCTGCCCGAACACCACCCCGACCCGCCGCGCCAGGTCCCGCCGGCGCCGCACCGGTTCCAGCCCGCAGGTGCGGACGGTGCCCGCGGTGGGCACCAGGATGCCGGTGAGCAGTTTGATCGTCGTGGACTTGCCCGCCCCGTTGGCGCCGATCAGCCCCACCGACTCCCCGGCCCCGATGGTGAAGGAGAGGCCGTCGACGGCGGCGCGCACCGTGCGCTCGCGGCGGAACCGGCCCGTGCGCCGGTGCACCACGTACTCCCGGCGCAGGTCGCGCACCTCCACCACGGGCCCGCCCCCGCTCACGAGCCGGCCCCCGTGTAGCGGCGCAGCCCGGCCCGCCACACCAGCAGCGCCACCGCCCACGAGGCCGCCGCGAACAGCGGGCCGCACCAGCCCAGCCACGCCGGCGTCCACGCCGGTCCCGGCTCCCCGAGCACCGCCAGCACCGGCAGGTACGCCGTCGCCGCCGCCGGCACCACGTAGGTGAACAGCACCCGCAGGCCGCTGCCGTACGCCGACGCGGGGAACTGCGCGGCGAAACCCCCGCCGTACGTGAAGGAGTTCACGACCTCCCGGCCCTCCACGAGCCAGAACTGCAGCGCCCCCGCCAGCACGAACAGCGCCGCGAACACCGCCGCCCCCGTCAGCGGTGCGCTCGCCAGCAGCAGCGCCCGCCCGACGGTCCAGTCCACGCCCGCCCGCGGCAGCACGACCAGCAGCACCGCCAGCGCCAGGCCCGCACGGCCCACCCGCCGCAGCGACACGTCGCAGGTGAGCAGCTGTGCCAGCACCGGCGCGGGGCGCAGCAGGAACGCGTCCAGCTCCCCGGTGCGCAGGAACTGCGGCAGGTGGTCCACGTGCCCGGTGAGCAGGTCCGCCACGGCGAAGCCCAGGTTCGCGACCGCGAACACCAGCCCCGCCTGCCAGGCCGTCAGCCCGCCCAGGGCCTGCACGTGGGCGAAGACCACGTAGACGGTCGCCAGCTCCGCCAGGCCGAAACCCACGTCGCCCAGCACGCTGACGGCGAAGGACGAGCGGTACGCCAGCTGCGAGCGCACCCGCGACCCCACCAGCGCCAGGTACGGGTTCCGCCCGCGCGCGGCCCCCTCAGCCACCCTGCACCACCAGCCGGCGCGCGCCCGCCCGGAACCCGACGTGCCCGGCGAGCAGCGCCCCCGCCAGCCACAGCGCCTGCACCCCCAGCACCTCCAGCGCCGCGGTGCCCGCGGCGCGGCCCGTGAGGACGTCGACGGGCGCCTGCAGCATCGACGGGAACGGCGTCACCAGCGCCAGCTCCCGCAACCACCCCGGGAACCACCACACCGGAACCGCCAGGCCCGTCAGCACCAGCGAGACCACGGTGTAGAGCGCCAGCGGCCCCCGCACGTCCAGCCACCGGAACGCCAGCAGGTTCACCAGCCACTGGCAGGCGAACGACAGCGACACCGCCATCACCAGCGATACCGCCCCCAGCAGGTACGGCGCCGGGGCGGCGGGCAGCACCAGCCCGCTCACCAGCGCCCCCACCAGCAGCGGCGGGACCCCGCGCGGCAGGAACTGGTACGCCGCGCGACCGAGGTCACCGGCCCACGCCGCCAGCTGCGGGTCCACCGGCCGGGCCAGGTCCACCGCGACGTCACCGCTGCGCACCCGCTGCGCCATGTCGTCGCGCGCGAACAGGTTCACCGGCGCGATGAGCGCCTGGCTCAGCCACGCGAACGTCGTGGCCTCGGCCGCGTCGTAGCCGGCGACCGAACCCCCGGCCGCACCCACCGTCGCCGACACCACCGCGGCCTTCAGCAACCCGAACACCACGTTCGCGGTGGCGGACGTCCACGTCGCCAGCCGGTACGCCGACCAGCGCCGGAACCCCGCCACCGCGAGCGCGGGGTACGGACCGGCGGGCACGAGGTCGGATGGTAGTGGGCTGTTGCGACGATCCGTGCCCGTCTCGTCACCAGGTGGCGGAGGCGTGCCCCGGGGTCGGCAGCACCACCGGTCGTCCGGCGACGGGCATGCCCCGCCCGGTGCGGGGTAGGTGAGGAGCGGTCGCGGTGCACCCGTGGTCGGCAGCGGGCCGGCCACCTGTCCGAGGCCTCGGTGGGGTGGACCGGGACGAGCCGGCCGCCCCGGCAGGACCCGACCCCGGGAGGAATCGTGGTGGACCGCGTCGCGGACGTCTGGGGCGGCCGCACCCCGCACGCCAGGGACACCCCGTGGCCGGTGCGGGTGGACACCCACCTCGACACCGGCCTCGCGGAACCGGACGTGGACCGCTGGGTGCAGTCGGCGTGCGTGCTGTGCAGCAACGGCTGCGGCTGCGACATCGCCGTGAAGGACGGCCGCGTGGTCGGCGTGCGGGGCCGGGCCGCGGACGTGGTCAACCACGGCCGGCTCGGCCCGAAGGGCCTGTACGGCTCGTGGCAGTGGAACCGCACCGACCGCCTCACCCGCCCCCTCGTGCGCGACGGCGCCGGGCGGCTCGTCGAGACGGACTGGGACACCGCGATGGGCCGGGTGGTGCAGCGGTCGCGGGAGCTGCTCGCCACCGACGCGGGCGCGCTGAGCCACGGCTTCTACACCAGCGGGCAGCTCTTCCTGGAGGAGTACTACGCCCTGGCCGTGATCGGGAAGGCCGGCCTGGGCACGCCGCACATGGACGGCAACACCCGCCTGTGCACGGCCACGGCCGCGGCGGCGATGAAGGAGAGCTTCGGCTCCGACGGGCAGCCCGGTTCCTACTCCGACATCGAGGCCGCCGACGCGATCTTCCTGTACGGCCACAACATGGCCGAGACCCAGACCGTGCTGTGGGCGCGCGTCCTGGACCGCGTCGAGGGGGCGGACCCACCGCGGATCGTGGCCGTGGACCCGCGCCTGACGAAGGTCGCCGAGGCCGCCCGCGCCACCGGCGGCGTGCACCTGGCCCCGGTGCCCGGCACCAACCAGGCCCTGATGAACGGCCTGGTGCGCGAGGTGATCGCCCGCGGCTGGATCGACGAGGACTACGTGCGCGACCACACCCAGGGGTACGACGAGCTGGTGGCCACCGTCGAGCCGTACACCCCCGAGCGCGTCGCGGAGACCTGCCGGGTCCCCGCCGAGGACGTGCGGCGCGCTGCGCGCGTCTTCGGCACGTCGGAGCGGGTGCTGTCCACCGTCCTGCAGGGCTTCTACCAGTCGCACCAGGCCACCGCCGCCTCCTGCCAGGTGAACAACCTGCACCTGCTGCGCGGCCTGCTCGGCCGGCCCGGCTGCGGGGTCCTGCAGATGAACGGCCAGCCCACCGCGCAGAACACCCGCGAGTGCGGCGCCGACGGGGACCTGCCCGGCTTCCGCAACTGGGACAACCCCGACCACGTGCGGGAGCTCGCCGCGCTGTGGAACGTCGACCCGATCGTCATCCCGCACTGGTCGCCCCCGACCCACGCCATGCAGATCTGGCGCTACTGCGAGCAGGGCTCCGTCCGGTTCCTGTGGATCTCCGGCACGAACCCCGCGGTGTCGCTGCCGGAGCTGTCCCGCATCCGGCGCATCCTGGCGCAGGAGGGCCTGTTCGTCGTCGTGCAGGACGGGTTCCTCACCGAGACCGCCCGCTTCGCCGACGTCGTGCTGCCCGCCGCCATGTGGGGCGAGAAGCAGGGCACCTTCACCAACGTCAACCGAACGGTCCACCTGTCGGAGAAGGCCGTCGAGCCGCCCGGGGAGGCGCGCAGCGACCTCGACATCTTCCTCGACTACGCCCGCCGCATGGACTTCCGCGACCGCGACGGGAACCCGCTCGTCACCTGGGCGGGACCGGAGGAGGTGTTCGAGGCGTGGAAGGAGTGCACCCGCGGGCGGCTGTGCGACTACACCGGCCTCACGTACGCGACGCTGCGCGGCGGCAGCGGGATCCCCTGGCCCGTGAACGACGCGGCGCCCGGGGGCACCGACCGCCTCTACGCCGACGCGCACTTCCCCACGCACGCGGACGTGTGCGAGACCTACGGGCACGACCTGCTGACCGGTGGCGCGATCGGTGCGGAGGCGTACCGCGCCAAGCGCCCCGACGGGCGGGCGTTCCTCAAGGCCGCCGAGTTCTCCCCACCACCGGAGGCGCCGGACGAGGAGTTCCCCTTCGCCCTCACCACGGGGCGCACCGCCTACCACTTCCACACCCGCACCAAGACGGGCCGCTCGCGGCAGCTGCGCCGCGCCGCCCCCGACGCCTGGGTGGAGCTGTCCGCGGCCGACGCGCGGCGGCTGGGCGTGGCCGAGGGCGACGTGGTGCGCGTGGAGTCCCGGCGCGGAGCGGTCCTGGCCCCGGCCCGCGTCGGCCGCGGCCGCGACGGCGTGGTGTTCGTGCCGTTCCACTTCGGCTACTTCGACGCCCCCGGCACCGACGGGTCCTCCCCGGGCGGGCGTCCCCGCGCGGCCAACGAGCTGACGCCGACGGAGTGGGACCCCGTCTCCAAGCAGCCCCTGCTGAAGGTGGCCGCCGTGCGCGTCACCCGGGTCGCGGACGCCACCGCTCCCGCACCGGCCCCGACCACGACCGCCTCGGCGCCCGCCGACCCCGGCGCGGTGCCCGCGACCACCGGCGGTCCGGACGCGGAGGTGACCGAGGAGGTCGCCCCGGTGCCGCCGCCGACCCCACCGCCGACCCCGGCGCCGCAGCCGGGGCCCGCGGGCACCACCTCCACCGGAACGAGCAGCGGAGGCTGACGATGCACCTGTCCACCTACCTGGGGCTCCAGCACGCGGCGTCGAGGACCCTCGCGGAGTCCTTCCGGCAGGTCGCCGAGGGCCACCGGGCCGAACCGGACGTCCACCAGGACTGCCACACCCTCGCCGGCATGTGCGACGCGCACGTGCACCGGTTGGCGCCCGTCGCCGAGCGCTACGGGGAGGAGCGCGAGGAGGAGCCCGAGCGCCTGCACGCCGAAGGGCTGCCCGGTGTGCGCAGCGGCGGCATCGGCCTGCTGCGCGACCTGCACGACCTGTACGTGCTCGCCTCGTTCGTCGACATCACCTGGACCGTCCTCGAGCAGGCCGGGCAGGGGGTCCGGGACCGGGAGCTCGTCGACGTGGTCCGCTCCTGCGACCAGGACACCAAGCGGCAGCTGCTGTGGCTGAACACCCGCATCAAGCAGGCCGCACCGCAGGCGCTCATCGCGGCGGCGGCGTGAGCGCCCGCGGTGGTGGTCCCGGCCGGCGCGGGCGGGCCGGTGCCGCCCCGCGAGCCGCCGCGCGGCACGCGCTGCTCGACCGGAGCCTCGCCTTCGCCCTGGAGGGGTACGGGTTCACCTCCCGGCGGGTCCGCCGCTGGGGCGGCGACGCCGTCGAGACGCGCCTGCTGGGGCTGCGCACCCTGCTCGTGCTCGGCGAGGAGGCCGCCCGGGTGCTGTACGACGGGGCGAGGTTCACCCGCCGCGGCGCGATGCCCCGCCTCGTGCGCACGACGCTGCTGGGGACGGGCGGCGTGCAGGGTCTCGACGGTGCGGCGCACCACGCCCGCAAGGCGGTGCTGCTGTCCCTGCTGGGGCCCGACCGGGCGCCCGGCCTGGCGGAGGGGTTCGTGGCCCGCTGGCGCGCGGCCCTCCCGCGGTGGGAGCGCGCCGGGCGGGTGGTGCTGCTCGACGAGGCGGCGGAACTGCTGTGCCGGACGGTGTGCGCGTGGGCGGGGGTGCCGCTGCCCGAGGAGGACGTGGCACGGCGGACCCGGCAGCTGCGGCAGCTGTTCGAGGCACCCGGCGACCCGCGCCTGGGGTACCCGCGGGCACGGCTGGCCCGCCTGCGCGCACAGGCGTGGGTCGCAGGGCTCGTGGACGCGGTGCGCGAGGGGACCCTGCGGCCCGGGGAGGGCACGGCGCTGCACGTCCTCGCGACGCACCGGGAGGCGGACGGCGGGCTCCTGGACCGCCGGACCGCTGCGGTGGAGCTGCTGAACGTGCTGCGGCCCACCGTCGCGATCTCCCGCTACGTCGTCTTCGCCGCCCTGGCCCTGCACGAGCACCCGCGCTGGCGGGAGGAGCTGCGGCAGCGGGACGACGACGTCCTGCCGTTCGTCCACGAGGTCCGCCGGTACCACCCGTTCTTCCCGGTCGTGGCGGCACGGGTGCGCGAGCCCTTCACGTGGCGCGGCCTGCGCCTGCCGCGGGGCCGGCGGGTGGTGCTGGACGTCCACGGCACCGACCACGACCCGCGCTCCTGGGAGGACCCGGCCGCCTTCCGCCCCGAACGGTTCCGCGGGGGCGTGCCCAGCGCCTTCGCGTTCGTCCCGCAGGGCGGCGGGGACCACGCGACGGGCCACCGCTGCGCGGGGGAGTGGGTCACCGTGGAGGTGGTGGCGGCCGCGGTGCGCCTGCTGGCGCGCGAGGTGGAGTACGAGGTCCCGGAGCAGGACCTGACCGTGAGCACCCGGCGGATGCCGACCGGACCGCGGAGCGGGTTCGTCCTGGAGGGCGTGCGGGCGCCGGTGCAGGAGCGGCGCTGAGCGCGCCCACCGCTCAGCCCCTCCCGCGGACCGTGCGGGGAGGGGCCGTTCCCGGGGGGGACCGGACCGCATGGCCTCCGCCGCCGCGGGTACGGAACCGGTGACCCAGACGGCGGACCCGGGAGGAATCGTGGCCGAGGAGTTCAGCAAGGGCGACAAGGTCGAGTGGAAGAGCCACGGCAGCACCGCCGAGGGCACCGTGGAGAAGAAGATCACCGAGCGCACCGAGGCGGCGGGCCGCACGGTCGCGGCCTCGGAGGACGAACCGCAGTACCTGGTGAAGAGCGAGAAGTCCGGTGGCGAGGCCGTGCACAAGCCCGGCGCGCTGCACGAGAAGAAGTGAGCGGAGGCGCCGTGAGCACGAAGGCACCCGAGGGCCTGGACGAGGTCTGGGACGACTTCCGGTCCGCCGTGAACATGACGGCCGGGCAGCTGGAGAAGTGGCTGGACACCGACGAGTCGCAGTCCGTGGGGCAGAAGGGCTCCAGCGGTGACGAGTCCACCGGGCACGCCTCCGGCCGGCGCATCGTCGAGATCCTGCACGCGAAGAAGGGCGACCTCGACGACGACGACGTCAAGCACATGCACAAGGTCGTCGGCTACGTCCACCGCCACCTCGCCCAGCGTCCGGACGGGGACGTGGAGCACAGCCGGTGGCGGTACTCGCTGATGAACTGGGGCCACGACCCGCTGGCGGGGTGACGGCGAAGGGGTGACGGGCCCGCGGCGGGTGCTCGGCACCCGCCGCGGGCCACGGTTCAGGAGCGGCGCTTACCGCTCGCCAGCTTGGTGACGATCTTCTGGATGACCGCACCCTTGACGATCCCGGACACCAGTCCCACGGGTACTCCTTCCCGAGCGCTCGAGGTGTTCACCGCTGTTCACCTCCCCGTACCCCGGCGGTGCCCGGTCATGCACGCGCCGCCCGAGCACGTGCCCGGTCGGCGCCGTCGGGAGGGTTGCCGCCGCCACGGGTGCGTGGCAGCCTCGCCCCGAGGCTGGTCCGCCGGCCCCACGCCGACCCGCGGCTGCCCCGGCAGCCGGTCCGGACCTGGAAGGGGCCCATGCCGCCGATCCCCTCGTCGCCCCCGGTCCCCCTCGCGCCCTGGCCGGTGCCGGACGTGGAGGCGGTCCGGCAGCACATCGCCTCGCGGGGGTTGCGGGCCGGCCCGGTGGGCGCGGTGGGGCTGGAACTGGAGCGGCACGTCGTGGACACCGCCGAACCGGTGCGCCCGGTGGCGTGGGAACGCCTCACGGGCGCCCTGTCGGGGGTGCTCCCACCGTCGGGTTCCCGCGTCACGCTGGAACCCGGCGGGCAGGTGGAGCTGTCCACCCCGCCGCTGCCGGGCGTGGCCGCCGCCGTGGCGGCGCTGCGCGTGGACGCCGCGGTGGTCGACGCGGCCCTGGCCGACGCCGGGCTGGTGCTGCTGTCCGTGGGCGCCGACCCCGCCCGCCCCCCGGTGCGGCTCAACCCGGGCGGGCGGTACACCGCGATGGAGGGCTACTTCCGCGCCGCCGGCCACGGGGCGGACGGCGCGGCGATGATGTGCTCCACGGCCGCGCTGCAGCTCAACGTCGAGGCGGGCCCCGCCGGGCGCTGGGCCGGGCGGCTGGAGCACGTGCACCGCCTGCTGCCGGTCCTGGTCGCGCTCGCCGGGTGCAGCCCGCTGCTGTCCGGGCGCGGCACGGGGATGCGCTCGGCGCGCCAGGGCGTGTGGCAGCGGCTCGACCCCGGCCGGTGCGCGCCGTGGCTGCGCGCGGGGGACCCCGCCGCGGCCTGGGCGGAGTTCGCGCTGGCCGCCCCGGTGATGCTGGTGCGCACCGGCGGCACCGGGACCGGCCGGCCCGTCCTGGTGCCGGTCACGGAGCGCGTCCCCCTGCTGGACTGGGTGCGCGGACGCCGCCTCCTCGAC
>NZ_BAABIL010000513.1:0-5911 GCF_039542765.1 Kineococcus glutinatus | reverse complement strand
TCGTTCCGGGGCTCGTTCCGGGGCTCGTTCCGGGGCTCGTTCCGGGGCTCGTTCCGGGGCGCTGCCACGGGCGGCAGGCTAGGGGCGGGACCCACCCCGGCGCGCCCGTCCCCGGATTCGCGCGCCCCCCACCCCACCCCGGCGCGCCCGTCCCCGGGTTCGCGCGCCCCCGGGGGAGGTTCGCGGCGCCCGGATCCGGAGACGGGCGCCGCGAGGGGCGGGGGAACGGTCGGGTCAGGACCGGCCGCGCGCCTCGACGAGGGCCGCGAAACCGTCCAGCAGCCTCGCCAGGCCGAAGCGGTGGGCGTGCACCGGGTCGTGGGCGCTGCCGTGCGCGGCCCCGGCCGCCGCCCCGATGCGGGTGGCGCGGGGGAACGCCCCGGGATCCAGGTGCCGGGCGAGGACGGGCCCGGCGGCGGCCCACCAGCCCGCGTCGTCCACGCCGCTGTCGCGCACCGCCTCGGCGGCCGCGGCGGCGTCGCGGGCGCAGGCCCGGACGAACGTCAGCAGGGCGGTGAGGCAGTCGTCGACCTCCACGTCGCCGAGCCCGCAGCCGTCGAAGGCGGCGAGCTCGTGCTCGTACCTGGCGATCGCCCCGGGTCCCAGCGGGGGGCGCAGGGTGGAGACGGTGGCCGCCCAGGGGTGGTCGGCGTAGAGGGCGAGGTTCTCCGCCGCGACGGCCGCGACCCGCTCCTGCCACGGCAGGCCCGCGGTGTCCGCGCGCGGCATCGCGGCGCGGACGGCGTCGAGCATGAGGTCGAGCAGCTCCCCCTTGCCGGGCACGTACGTGTAGAGCGACATGGGCGCGACGCCGAGGCGGTCGGCGACGCGGCGCATCGTCACCGCCTCCAGCCCCTCGGCGTCGGCGAGCGCGACGGCCGCGGCGACGACGGCGTCGAGGTCGAGGGCGCGGCGGGGGCCGCGGCGGGGCACGGCGGCGGGGTCGCGCCAGAGCAGCGCCACGGTGCGGGCGGGGTCGCCGGCGCTGCTGCGGTCGGGGCTCACGGGAACATCCTGCCGCGCCACGCGTTGCACTCAGTACGTTGTACGCCGTACAGCGTACTGAGAGGAGTGACATGAAGATCACCGACACCGGGGTCGCGTTGACCGTCGAGGACCCGGTCGCCTCCAGCGCCTTCCTCACCGAGCACTTCGGCTTCACCGAGCACGTGTCCGCCGACGGCTTCGCGTCCCTGGAGCGCGAGGACGCCGGGGCCAGGGTCGCCTTCATGCGCCGCGGCCTGGCCACGCTGCCCGCCGACCAGCGCGACGACCACGCCAGCGGCGTCATCCTCGCCTTCGTCGTCGACGACCTCGAGGGCGAGCTCGCCCGCCTGCAGGACGAGGGCGTGACGATCACGATGCCGCTGACGGCCGAGGAGTGGGGCGAGCGCGCCTTCCAGGTCCGCGACCCCAACGGCGTCATCGTCCAGCTCGTCGACTGGAACGGGCCCACCGCCTCCTGAGCCCGTCCCCGAGCCCCCTCCCACCCGCGCGGAAAGGACCCTTTCCGCGGTAGGAGGGGCCCCCGCCCGCGCGGAAAGGGTCCTTTCCGCGCGGGCGGACAGCGGCCGCACGCTCACGTCGATGAGCGGGTTGCCGTGGAGCTGCGCAGCGTCACGGGTCGAGGTGCAGTGCCGGCCACGGGCAGCCGGCCCGGGGGCCGGGTGGTCTCCGAGGCGGCCGGTGTCGCGCGCCGGTCGGCGACGTCAGTCGAGCCGGGCCCCGGGGAAGAGCCACCCCGTGCTCGTGCCCACGGCGGCGGCGTACTCGCGGCGTCCGCTCGCGCGGGCGAAGGCGAGGTCCTCCAGAGCCGCGCAGCGCGCGAAGAACTCGATGCGGGCCATCGCAGCGGCATCCGGTGGCTGCAGCCCGTAGGCGTCGAGGACCTCGCGCAGGAAGCGGGGCCCGAAGTCGCGGTACAGCCGGGCGAAGTCCACGGCTGGATCGGTGATGGCGGCATCGGACCAGTCCAGGACACCGGTCAGGGCGCCGCCGTCCTCCAGCAGGTGCTCGGCCCCCAGGTCGGCGTGGGCCAGCACGTGCCGATCCCCCGGCGCCGGCACGCTCGCGCGGACCCGGGCGAGGAGCTGCTCGGGTCCGGTCAGGTCCTCGAGCCACTCGCGCGGATCGGCGGGCTCCTCCTCGACGAGCGAGGCGAGCATCGACGCGTCGACGGAGTGCAGCTCGGTGAGGAAGGCGCCCAGCTGCCTGGCCGCACCGGCCGGGGGCGTACGGCCCAGCAGGGCTCGCCCGGGCAGCAGCGGGTAAGCCAGCACGCCGAGCCCCTCGTCGGTGAAGAGCGGAGCGGGAACCGGGATGGACACCCGGCTCCCCAGCACGGCGAGCAGCTGTGCCTCCTGCCGGGTGCTGCGCCCGCTGGCCACCCGGACGACGACGTCACCGCAGCGGAAGGCCGTGTTGTCCACACCCGACCCGAGCAGGGTCACGTCCTCCTGCCGCAGGTGCGGCGCGTGGACCCCGAGGGCCCGGACCGCCACCTCAACGGCACTGAGCGGCACACCCACCACCGTCGCAGGCGCGTACACCTCCCGTCCACGCCCCGACGGTGGTCGCGGTCCGCTCGAGGAGACGCGCTCACGGCGCCGTCCGCGCGCCGTCGCCGTCCCGAGAACGGTCCTCTCCGCGCGGGCGGGGTCGGGGCGGGGTCGGGGCGTCAGCGGCGCACGTCCGCGGGGCCCGCGTCCACCGGCAGCCCCGCCGCGAGCCACGCCTCCACGCCGGCGGCGAGGTCGGTGGCGCGGCGCAGCCCGACGGCCCGCAGCGACGCCGCCGCCGGGCTGGAGCTGTAGCCCTGCCGGCAGACGCAGACCACCTCGACGTCGGCGCCGGCGGCCTCCGGGATGCGCCAGGGGCTCGTGGGGTCCAGCCGCCACTCCAGCACGGTGCGGTCGATGACGATCGCACCGGGCAGCTCCCCCTGCTCGGCCCGCTGCTGCGCGGTGCGGGTGTCCACCAGCAGGGCGCCGCGGGCCACGGCCTGCACGGTCTCCTGCGGCGTCAGCCGGCGCACCCCCGCGCGCGAGGCCGCCAGCACCTCCTCGATCCCCACGGGCCGGAGCCTGCCACGACGCCCGCCGCCCGCGGCGGCGGCACCGCCCTACCGCAGCTGCGCGGCGATCTCGGTGAGGAACCAGTGCCGCAGCGCCGCGTGCTCGTCGATGCCCTCCGCGCTCGGCAGCAACCCGGCGTGGTGCATCCGGCGGGCCTCCTCCAGCGCCGCGTCGAGCTCCAGCGCCGCGTCGGCGTCGTCCGCGCCCAGCACCAGCTGCAGCTCGACGACGTCCGCCCCGCGCGAGACCGCCTGCAGGCCCTGGTGGCGCAGCTGGCCGCGCACGGCGTCGGCGGCGCGCGCCTCGGCGTCGAGCCGGCGCGCGAGGCGGAGCTGCTCGGCCAGCTCCGCGGGCGGCTCCCCGCCCTCCAGGCTGAGCAGCAGCACCTGCAGGTCGCGGACCAGGTCGTCGCTGACCGCCCGCGACTCCAGCAGCCCGGCCACGGGCACGTCCGGCAGCACCACGACGCGCCGCTGCGGGGAGGGCCCGGCGGGGGCGGCCGCCGCCGCGGCCTCCTCGAAGGCCGCCCACATCTCCAGCAGGTCCTCGGCGGTGGGCTCCACGAGGTCCGCGGGGGCCGCCGCGACGATCTCGAACCACACCCTCTTGCCCCCACCGGGCACGGGCTCGGCACCCCAGCGCTGCGCGAGCACCTCCACGAGGAGGAGACCGCGACCGCTGGCGGCGGTGCTGCGCGCCAGGCCGGGGGTGGGCATCACCGGCGAACCGTCGTGGATCTCCACGCGCGCCCCGCCGTCGGCGGGCACCACCCGCACGACCATGTCCGTGCGGGCGTGGATGACGACGTTCGTGACGAGCTCGGTGACGGCCAGCTCCGCGTCGTCGACCACCCGGTCGAGGTCGAGCCGGCGCAGAGCCCCGGCGACGAAGCGCCGGGCGGGGCCGACCGAGGCCGTCCGGCCCGGCAGGCGGACCTCGCTGGGCTGCGGCGGGCACTGGAGCGGCACCCCTCCAGGTTCCCACGGGGGCCCGGGCGCCCGCCCCCCGAGAACGCTCCCGCGCGGGTCACGGCGGCGCGGGACGTACCCTCCAGCCGGAGCGGGGCAGCGGGCCCCACCCGTGCCGCCCGGAGGATCAGCCGTGACCCAGCGCAGCGCGTCCGCGCGCGTCGCCGCAGGCCTGGCGCGCGCCCGGGCCGCCCTCACCGCCCTCACCGGGCCCGTGGAGCCGCGCGCACCAGCGCCGCCCCGGCCGGCGGTCGGCGCGGAGCGGTCCACCGCGCCGGCCGGCCCCCGCCCGCTGGACGTGCGTGCGCTCGGGCTGTTCGACGCCAGGCTCCCCGTGGTGGGGGCCCGGCTCTACGTCGACGGCCGCGCCGAGCAGGTGGCGCACCTGGCCGACGCCCTCACCACCGCCCGCCGGCGCGGCGGCTTCGTCTGGCTCGGGCTGCACGGCCCCACCGCCGCCGACGTCGCCGAGCTCGCCGCCCCGTTCGGGTTGCCCGCCGCCGCGGTCGACGACGCGCTGCGCGCGCACCAGCGACCGAAGCTGCAGAGCTACCCGGGCACGACGTTCGGCGTGGTGAAGCCCGTCCGCTACGTCGACCACGAGGAGGTCGTCGACGTCAGCGAGGTCGACGTGTTCGTCGGCGAGCACTTCGCCATCACCGTGCGGCACGGGGAGTCCGGCATCGTCGCGGCGGTGCGCGCCGGGCTCGACGAGCGGCCCGGGGACGCCGCCGCGGGCCCCGAGCTCGTGCTGCGGCGCATCGTGCAGCTGGCCGTCAGCGGGTACGCCGAGGTGGTCGACGCGATCGCCCTCGACGTCGACGAGATCGAGGAGCAGGTGTTCGGCGGCGACGGCGGCGCCGCCGAGCAGCACGCCGAGCGCATCTACAAGCTCAAGCGCGAGGTGCTGGAGTTCAAGCGGGCCGCCCTGCCGCTCGTCGGCCCGGCGCAGCGGCTGTGGGCCGAGCCGCCGGGGGCGCAGCGGCCGGGCGACCGCGACGACGTGCAGGAGGACCTGCTGCGCGTCGTGGAGGCCGTGGAGGGCTACGACACGCTGCTGACCGGCGTGCTGCAGGCCCACCTGGCCCAGGTGGGGGTCCAGCAGAACCGCACGGCGGTGCGGCAGAACGAGGACATGCGCAGGATCTCCGCCTGGGCGGCGATCGCGCTGGTGCCGACGGCCGTCGCGGGCGTCCACAGCTGAACTTCGTGAATTTCGATGACGTGCCGGAGCTGCACACCCGCTACGGCTACTTCGTGGTGCTGGCCGTCATCGTGGTGACGTGCGCGCTGCTGCACGCGGGGCTGCGCCGCCGCGGCTGGCTCTGAGGTCCTGCCGCGCCGCGGCCCGGCGCTGCCCGGCCCGCCACCGGCGCCCCGCGCGGGCGTACCAGGAACCCAGGACGGCCACCGCGAGGACGAGCTCGGCGACATCGCCGCCGTAGTACATGAGCACCGCGCCCGACCGCAGCTCGGCGGCGCTGCCGGCCCCGGCGGGCAGCAGCGCCGCGTACATCACCTTGGCGAGCAGGCCGTGCCCGGCGGCCGCCAGCAGCAGCACCAGCAGCCGGGTGCGCAGCCGCAGCCGGCGCGGCAGCGGGTCGGCCTCGACGAGGACGGCCGCCAGCAGGTAGCCCGCCGCCGCGACGTGCGCGGTGACGACGGCGCCGAGCACGGGGTGGGCGGTGGTGGCGGCGTGCAGCGGGGTGAGGTAGTGCAGGGCCATCCCGCCCAGGTCGAGGACGAGCACCACGGCCGGCGCGGTCACCAGCCGGGCCCAGCGGCTGTGCAGCACCCGCAGCAGCAGCCGCCGCGGCGCCGGCGGCAGGGTGCGCAGCGCCAGCGTCACCGGGGCGGCCAGCGCCAGCA
>NZ_BAABIL010000512.1:0-4591 GCF_039542765.1 Kineococcus glutinatus | reverse complement strand
CGGTGCTGCGGGGGCTGAGCCGCGCCGCCGCGCACGAGGGCTACCGGGTGCTCGTCGCGGGCACCCCCGGGTTCGGGTTCCGCCACGGGGAGGTGTGGGGCGTGCACGTCGCCTGGAGCGGGAACCCGGTGTACCTGGTCGAGCACCTGCCCGAGGGCGCGGCCACCGCGAGCAGCGTCCTCGGCGGGGGGGAGCACCTCGCACCCGGCGAGGTGCGCCTGGCCGCGGGGGAGTCGTACACGACCCCCGAGGTGCTGTACGTGCACTCCACCGCGGGGCTCGACGGGCTCTCCGCGCGGCTGCACGAGCGGTTGCGGGCCCGCCCGCAGCACCCCCGCACCCCGCGCCCCGTCGTGCTCAACACGTGGGAGGCGGTGTACTTCGACCACGACCTCGCCACGCTCACCGCGCTGGCCGACACCGCCGCGCGCATCGGCGTGGAGCGGTTCGTGCTCGACGACGGCTGGTTCGGCGCCCGCCGCGACGACAGGACCGGCCTCGGCGACTGGTACGTCTCGCAGGACGTGTGGCCGCAGGGGCTGAACCCGCTGTTCGACCACGTCCGCGCCCTGGGGATGCAGGTCGGCCTCTGGGTGGAGCCGGAGATGGTGAACCCCGACTCCGACCTCGCGCGCGCCCACCCCGACTGGGTCCTCACCCCCGAGGCGCCGCTGTGGCGCACCCAGCACGTCCTCGACCTGGCGCACCCGGCGGCGTGGGAGCACCTGCTCGAGCGCCTGGACGCCCTGGTGACCGAGTTCGGCGTCGACTTCCTCAAGTGGGACCACAACCGGGACCTGCACGTCGCCGAGCACCGCCGCGCCGACGGCACCGCCGCGCCCGGCGTGCACGCGCAGACGGTCGCGCTGTACGCCCTGCTCGACGAGCTGCGCCGGCGCCACCCCGGCCTGGAGGTCGAGTCCTGCGCCAGCGGCGGCGCCCGCGTCGACCTCGGGATCCTGCAGCGCACCGACCGGATCTGGGCCTCGGACACCAACGACGCGCTGGAGCGGCAGCAGATCCAGCGCTGGACGGCGCTGCTCGTGCCGCCGGAGCTGACCGGCGCCCACGTGGGCCCGCCCGAGGCGCACAGCACCCACCGGCACCTGGCGCTGCAGTTCCGCTGCGCCACGGCGCTGTTCGGGCACGCCGGCATCGAGTGGGACGTCACCACGTGCTCGCCGGCGGAGCTGGAGGTGCTCTCGCGCTGGACGGCGCTGTACAAGGAGCTGCGGCCGCTGCTGCACTCCGGGCGCGTGGTGCGCGCCGACGAGGTGGACCCCGGCGCGCTGCTGCACGGGGTGGTGGCCGCGGACGCCGGCGAGGCGGTGTTCTGCTGGGCCCGGCTGGCCACCGCCGCCGACGCCCAGCCGGGGCGGGTGCGGCTGCCGGGCCTGGACCCGGCGGCGCGCTACGCGGTGCGGGTGCGCACCGAGCTGGGGGAGCCGTCGGTGCTGCAGGGCGCGCCACCGCCGTGGCCGGCGCGGGCCGGTGGCGCTGCGGGTGGCGCGCAGGACGGCGGTGGCCTGGTCCTGACCGGCGCCGCGCTGGGGGCCCTCGGCCTGCCGATGCCGCTGCTCAACCCCGGGGCCGCGCTGCTGCTGCACCTCGTGCGCACGTGAACCCCGGCACGACCTCGACCCGGCACGACCTCGACCGGCACGACCCGAACCCGGCACGACCCACGAGCACGGAGGCACCGTGACCAGCTCCCCGCAGACCGCCGCCGGCGCGCCCGGCGACGACCCCGTGGCCCCCGGGTCGCGCTGGTTCACCGAGCACCTGCCGACCCGCGGCGCGCTGCCGGCGCGGGCCTGGCTGCGCTCCGACGCCGCCCGCCTCGACCTGTCCGGCACCTGGCGGTTCCGGCTGTCGCCGCACGCCGACGCGCCCGTGGACTTCTCGGGGCCCGGCTTCGACGACGGCGGCTGGGACGTGCTGACCGTCCCGGGGCACTGGCAGCTGCAGGGGGAGGGCCGCTTCGGCGCGCCCGCCTACACCAACGTCACCTACCCCTTCCCCGTCGACCCCCCGCACGTGCCGGACGAGAACCCCACCGGCGACCACCGGCGCACCTTCGCCGTCCCCGCCGGGTTCGTGCCCGCCGGGGGCCGGGCCGTGCTGCGCTTCGAGGGCGTCGACTCCGCCGTCGCGGTCTGGCTCAACGGGGTCGAGCTCGGCCGCTCCACCGGCAGCCGGCTGCCCGTGGAGTTCGACGCCACGGCCGCGCTGCTCGACGGCGACAACGTCCTCGCGGTGCGGGTGCACCAGTGGTCCTCCGGCAGCTACCTGGAGGACCAGGACATGTGGTGGATGTCCGGCATCTTCCGGGAGGTGTCGCTGCTGGCCCGCCCCGCCGGCGCCGTCGAGGACGTGTTCGTGCACGCCGGCTACGACGCCGCCACCGGCACCGGCCGGCTGCGGGTCGAGGCCCGCACCGCCGACGGCTCCACCGCGCGGCTGCGGGTGCCCGAGCTGGGCGTCGACGTCGCCTGCGGCGAGGAGGTCGAGCTGGCCGCGGTGCAGCCGTGGTCGGCGGAGGACCCGCGCCGCTACGCCGCCGAGGTCGCCACCGGTTCCGAGCGGGTCGCCCTGCACGTCGGGTTCCGCACGGTCGCGATCACGGGCGGCGTCTTCACCGTCAACGGCGCCCCCGTGAAGCTGCGCGGCGTCAACCGGCACGAGGTGGACCCCGACCGCGGCCGCGCCGTCACCGAGGCGGACATGCTCGCCGACGTGCTGCTCATGAAGCGGCACAACGTCAACGCCGTCCGCACCAGCCACTACCCCCCGCACCCGCGCTTCGTCGAGCTGTGCGACGAGCTGGGCCTGTGGGTGGTGCTGGAGTGCGACCTGGAGACCCACGGGTTCGTCGAGGTCGGCTGGCGCGGCAACCCCTCCGACGACCCGGCGTGGCGACCGGCGCTGCTGGAGCGGATGCGGCGCACCGTGGAGCGGGACAAGAACGCCCCCTCGGTGGTGCTGTGGTCGCTGGGCAACGAGAGCGGGCACGGGCGCAACCTGGAGGCGATGGCGGCCTGGACGCGCGAGCGCGACCCCTCGCGCCCCGTCCACTACGAGCACGACTGGGACAGCCCGCACGTCGACGTCTACAGCCGGATGTACGCCTCCCACGAGGAGGTCGCGGCCATCGCCACCCGCACCGAGGAGGCGCTGGCCGACCCCGCCCTCGACGCCCGGCGGCGGGCGATGCCCTTCGTGCAGTGCGAGTACGCCCACGCGATGGGCAACGGCCCCGGCGGCCTGGCCGAGTACCAGGAGCTGTTCGAGTCCTCCGAGCGCTGCATGGGCGGCTTCGTCTGGGAGTGGATCGACCACGGCCTGCGCCAGCGCGACGAGCACGGGCGCACCCGCTGGGCCTACGGCGGGGACTTCGGCGAGGAGCTGCACGACGGCAACTTCGTCGCCGACGGGCTGGTGCTGCCCGACCGCACGCCCTCGCCCGGCCTGCTGGACCTCGCGGCCGTCGTCGCCCAGGTGCACCTGGCCCCGGAGCGGCCGTTCGACCCCGACGCCGCCGAGCCCGGGCGGCTGCGGCTGCGCAACCGGTACGACCACCGCGACCTGTCCCACGTCCGGCTGCTGTGGAGCGTGGAGGACGACGGCTCCACGGTGGCCGAGGGGGAGCTGGTGGTGCCGGCGCTCGGGCCCCGCGGGGAGGCGCTGCTGGAGGTGCCCGCCGAGGTGCGCCAGGCCGCCCCGGCGCGCGCCGAGCGCTGGCTCACCGTGCGGGCGGTGCTGCGCGAGGACGAGCCGTGGGCCCCGGCCGGGCACGTGATCGGCACGGGCCAGCTCCGGCTGCCCCAGCTCGCCCCGCACCCCGCACCGGCCGGTGGCCCCCCGCCGGTGCGCCGCGGCCCGGACCTGCTGCTCGGGCCGGGCACCTTCGACGCCCGCACCGGCGAGCTGCTCGACCTGGCCGGCCTGCCCGTCGGCTCCCCGCGCCTGGACCTGTGGCGGGCGCCCACCGACAACGACGCCGGTCACCACGGCGAACCCGTGGCCGCCGCCTGGCGCCGCTTCGGCCTGCACCGGCTGCGCCACCGCACGGTGTCCGTCGAGCCCGGCGGCGCCGCGGGGTCCGGCCTCCTCGTGCGCACCCGCGTCGCCCCCGCCGGTCTCGACGCCGGCTTCGACGTGGCGTACGCCTGGACCGCGCCGCAGGCGGGTGCCCTGGCCCTCGCCGTCACCGTCGTGCCGCACGGCGACCTGCCCGCCGTGCTGCCCCTCGTCGGGCTCCGGCTGCGGCTGCCCCGCGCCCTCGGGCACCTGGCGTGGTTCGGCCGCGGCCCGGGCGAGGCGTACCCCGACACCGGCTCCGCCGCCCTGGTCGGGCGCTTCGGGGCCGACGTCGAGCGGCTGCACACCCCGTACGTGCTGCCGCAGGAGAACGGCCGGCGCGCCGACGTGCGCTGGGCGGAGCTCACCGCCCCCGACGGCTCCGGGCTGCGGCTGGAGGCGGCCGGCGCCCCCTTCGGGCTGTCCGCGCGCCGCTGGACGAGCGAGGCCCTCGACGCGGCCCGCCACGACGCGGAGCTGGCCGACTCCGGGTCCGTCTGGGTGGTCCTCG
>NZ_BAABIL010000511.1:0-1296 GCF_039542765.1 Kineococcus glutinatus | reverse complement strand
GCCGTCGCCGCCAGCACCCGATCGGTGTCCGCGGGCGGGCACGGGCCGCCGACCAGCGTCAGGTGCGGGCGGTGCCGGGGCCGGGCCGGAACCCGGATCCCGCTGCGGCGCAACGCCTCCCGCAGGTCCGCCAGGGCGGCCTCCGCCGCGGCGTCGAAGGCGGCCACCACGACGAGGGTGCGCTCGCGCGGGCCGGCGGGCACCGGTTCAGGCCAGCGGCAGCGACACGAGCCGGTCGTCGCCGGGGCGCCGCTCCCCGCGGAAGGTGTTGCTCGTCAGCAGCCACAGCGTCCCGTCCGGGCCGACGTCGACGCCCCGGATCCGCCCGAGGGTGCCGACCAGGTGCGGCTCGGGGGTGCCCGTCGCGCCCTCGGGGGTCAGCGGCACCCGCCACAGCCGCTCCCCGTGCAGGCAGGCCAGCCACACGGCGTCGGCGGTGACGGCGATCCCGCTGGGGGAGGCCTCGGCGGTGGTCCACGTCTGCAGCGGTGCGGTGAACCTGCCCCCGCCGTCGCCGGGGCCCTCCACCTCCGGCCAGCCGTAGTTCTGCCCGGCGCGCACGAGGTTCAGCTCGTCGTAGCGGTCCTGGCCGAACTCCGCGGCGTAGAGGCGCCCGGCGGCGTCCCAGGCGAGCCCCTGCACGTTGCGGTGCCCGAGGGAGAACACCGGCGAGCCGGGGAACGGGTTGTCGGGTGCGGGCTGGCCGGTGGGGGTGGTGCGCAGGATCTTGCCGCCGAGGTTGGCGCGGTCCTGGGACGCGCCGCGGTCGCCGGCGTCACCGGTGCCGACGTAGAGCATCCCGTCGGGGCCGAACCTGATGCGACCGCCGTTGTGGACGTTGGCGCGCGGGATGCCGGTGAGCACGGGCACGACGTCGACGAAGTGGTCCCCGCGGTAGGTCATCCGCAGCACCCGGTTGTCGTCGCGGGTGCTGGCGTAGACGAAGACGTGGTTGTCGGTGGCGAAGGCGGGGGACAGCGCGATGCCGAGCAGGCCCCCCTCGCCGCCGGGGGAGACACCCGGCACCGCACCGCCGGGGCCGGTCGCGGGCACGGGGGTCGTGGTGCCCGGGCCGGTGCGCAGCACCGTGCCGGCATCGCGCAGCGTCACCAGCGCGGTGCCGTCGGGCAGCACCGCCAGGTCCCACGGCACGTCGAGCCCGGTGGTGACGTCCTGCGGGGTGCCGGGCAGCCCGGCCGGTGCCGGGGCGGGCCCGGGTGGGGCGGGGGTCGTGGGCGCGGTGGTGGCCGGCGCGGTGGTGGCCGGCGCGGTGGTGGGGGCGGGCGAGGACGCCGG
>NZ_BAABIL010000510.1:0-8080 GCF_039542765.1 Kineococcus glutinatus | reverse complement strand
GGGCCGCGGCGGGCACGGCCGCCGGGCGGCGGCACGGACGGAACGGCGGCATGGAGCGGACGGACACCGCGCGCCCCACCGGCACCCGCGGCGCGGGTGCCGGGCCGGGCGCCGAGACGTGGGTCGTCGTCCCCCTCTACCAGGAGGCGACGGTCATCGGCGACGTCGTGCGCGGGTTGCGGGCCGTGTTCCCGCGCGTCGTGTGCGTCGACGACGGCAGCACCGACGGCTCCGCCGCGGCCGCGCGCGCCGCCGGCGCCGTCGTGGTCCGCCACTGCGTCAACCTCGGCCAGGGCGCCGCCCTGCAGACCGGCTTCGACTACGTGCTGCGCTCGCCCGCGACCCGCCACGTCGTGACGTTCGACGCCGACGGGCAGCACCGCGTCGCCGACGCCGCGGCGATGGTGGAGCGGCTGCGCCGCGGCGAGGCCGACGTCGTCTTCGGCTCCCGCTTCCTGGACTCCCGCACGCGCCTGGACCCGATGCGGCGCGCCGTGCTGCGCGGTGCCGTGCTCTACACCAACGCCACCTCGGGCGTGCGGCTGACCGACGCCCACAACGGCCTGCGGGCGCTGTCGCGGCCGGCGGTGGAGTCCCTGCGGATCACCCACCCCCGGATGGCGCACGCCTCGGAGATCGTCAGCCAGGTGGGCCGCTCGGGGCTGAGGTGGGTGGAGCACCCGGTGGAGATCCTCTACACCGACTACTCCCGCAAGAAGGGGCAGTCGCTGCTGAACAGCGTCAACATCCTCGTCGAGACGCTGCTGGGCTGAGGAGGACCCGTGCTGCTCATCCAGGTGGTGCTCATCGCGGCGCTCGTCGTCATCACCGGCGTGCTCGTGCACAGCACCGCCGACGCCCGCCACCAGGCGGTGCGCCGGCTGCTGCTGGTCGCCCTCGTGCTGCTCGCCGTGACGAGCATCCTCGTCCCCGGCGCCGTGACGCGGGTGGCGGCGTGGCTGGGGGTGGGCCGGGGCACCGACCTCGTGCTGTACGGCACGGTGGTCGCGCTGCTGGGGTTCATGGCCTCCTCCTACCGCCGCACCCGCGCCCTGGAGGCGCGGCTGGCCCAGCTCACCCGGCAGCTGGCCCTCGACGAGGCCGCCTCCCCCGTCGCCGGGGACGACGGCGAGGGCCCCGGGACCTGACGCCCACCGCGGTGGGCGCCGGGTCCGGGCACGGGGCGGTGCTCAGCCCAGGGCGGCGGAGATCGCGGCGTCCTGGTCGGTGGACACCGCCGCGGGGCCGCCGAACACGAGGGCGGTCGTGACGCCCCCGACGCTCGCGGCGTCGTCGCCCAGCGCCACCAGCGCGTCGCGGGTCTCGGTCGGCAGGGACGTCCGCCGCGTGATGAGCAGCGGTCCGGCCGCGTACCCCATGAGGGCCGCCCCGGCGAGGGCGTCGGGCCAGTCCTCGCCGGTGGCCACGCCCACGGCGCGCCCGGGGGTCTCGAAGAAGTCGCCGCTGGAGAGGGTGGCGGTGGCGACCTTCGCGGACGTCTCGTAGCGGTTGGCGCCGGCCAGCGCCACCAGCCGGCCGGGGGCCAGGCCCTCGGTGGCGCGCACGGCGTCCCCGCCGACGGCCACGACGTAGCCGGTCCGCGCGAAGTCGCGGGTGTCCAGGTAGTCGCGGGTGGCGGCGGGCAGGGTGGGGCCGGCGCTGAGCAGGACCACGCCGAAGGTGTTGTCGGTCCGCTCGTCCTCCATCCCCATCAGCGCACCGGCCGCGAGCCCGTCGGGGAAGGCGAGGCCGGTGACGACCGCGGCGTTCGCGGCGCCGGGCATCAGCCGGGCCACCGCGACGGCCGTCTCGTAGCGGTTGCCCCCCTGGACGCGCTCGACGGCGACGCCCAGGTCGCGCACCGCCCGCTCCACGTCGGCGGACAGCGCGCCGGTGCCGCCGAGCAGGTAGACGGTGCCGCCGGGCCGCAGCACCCGCCGGATCTCCGCACCCACGGCGGGCGAGAGCCCGGCGCGCGGGGTGAGCAGCAGGGGCCCACCGCGGTCCGAGGCCAGCGGCGCGGCGGCCAGCGCGTCGGCGAAGTCGTCGGAGCGGGCCAGGACGACCGCCCCGGCCTCCCCGTCGTCGAACGCGGCGGAGGCGTTGATCGCCGTGGCGATGCGGTCGCCGCCGTAGACGCGGTTCACCGCCGGGGCGGCCTTGGTGCCCACCCCGGGAGCGGCTCCGGCCGGGGTGGCGGCGGTGACCACCGCGAGGAGGCAGGTGCTCGCGGTGAGAGCGCTGAGGACGGGGGTTCGGGGGCGCGAGCGCATGGGGACCTCTCTGGTGCGTCGGTTCCCGCCGCCCGGGCAGCGGGGGGTGCCACGGGCCAGTCTCACCGATCCGTGCGCGCAGCACCCGCGCGCACCGGCCCGGGCGCCCCGCGTGACGGCGCTGGGCCGTCCCGGTGACGTCGCGCGGGGTTCCCGGCGGCGGGCGTGATCCAGGTCACGATGGTGACGGTGTGCACACCCCGCCAGTAGGGTGCGCCGCATGCGCATGACGGTGATCGGTTGCGGGTACCTGGGAGCGGTCCACGCCGCCTGCATGGCGGAGCTGGGCCACGACGTCGTCGGGGTCGACGTGGACCCGGAGAAGATCGCCGCGCTGCAGGCGGCGCGCGCACCGTTCTACGAGCCCGGGCTGCCGGAGCTGCTGGAGCGCACGATGGCCTCGGGCCGGTTGCGCTTCACCACCGACATCGCCGAGGCCGCCGGCTCGCGGGTGCACTTCATCTGCGTCGGCACCCCGCAGAAGAAGGGCGAGTTCGCCGCCGACCTGCGCTTCGTGGACGCGGCGGTCAACTCCCTGCTGCCCCACGTGGGCCCCGGGGAGCTGGTGGTGGGCAAGTCCACCGTCCCGGTCGGCACCGCCTCCCGGCTGGCCGCCGCCCTGCAGGCCGCCCAGCCCGAGGCGCACCTGGTGTGGAACCCGGAGTTCCTGCGCGAGGGCTTCGCCGTGCAGGACACCCTGGCCCCCGACCGCCTCGTCTACGGCCTGCCCGGCGGCACGGCCCAGCAGGCCGCCAAGGCCGTCATGGACGAGGTCTACGCCACCCCGCTCAGCCGCGACACCCCCCTGGTGGTCACCGACTACCAGACCGCCGAGCTGGTCAAGGTCGCCGCCAACTCCTTCCTCGCCACCAAGATCTCCTTCATCAACGCGATGGCGGAGCTGTGCGAGACGGTCAACGCCGACATCACCTCCCTGGCCGACGCCATCGGCCACGACGACCGCATCGGGCGCAAGTTCCTCAACGCCGGCCTCGGCTTCGGCGGCGGCTGCCTGCCCAAGGACATCCGCGCCTTCATGGCCCGCGCCGGGGAGCTGGGCGCCGACCAGACCCTGACCTTCCTGCGCGAGGTCGACTCCATCAACATGCGCCGGCGGATCCGCATGGTCGACCTGGCCCGGGAGGTCTGCGAGGGCTCCCTCATCGGCCGGCGGGTGGCGGTGCTGGGCGCGGCCTTCAAGCCCGACTCCGACGACATCCGCGACTCCCCCGCCCTCAACGTCGCCGCCCAGATCCGCCTGCAGGGCGGTGACGTGGTCCTCACCGACCCCGCCGCCCTGGACAACGCCCGCAAGGCGCTGCCGGACATCGCCTACGCCGAGACCGTCGAGGAGGCCGTGGCCGGCGCCCACGTCGTGCTGCTGCTGACGGAGTGGAAGCAGTACCGCGAGCTGGCCCCCGAGGCGCTGGCCCCCCTGGTCGCCGAGAAGCGCATCCTCGACGGGCGCAACGCCCTGGACCCCACCCGCTGGCGCACCGCCGGCTGGACCTACCGCGCCCTGGGCCGCCCCCGCACCTGAGGCAGCACCCGAGACGACACCCGAGACGACGACACCGGGCACAGCCCGGTCCCCGGACCCGGTCACCGCACAGGTGGCCGGGTCCGGCCGTCCACCGGGGGCTCGTCCGGGTCGGGCGAGCGGTGCGCGGGATCTCCGCACGACCTCCGCGACGCGTGCGCGCCACGCCTCCGCCAGCGGGCCACACCGCGCGGACGCACCCGTACTGTGGGACGATGCCTGCGGATCCGCCCTATCGCGACGACCAGCCGACGAGGCGCATCCCGCGCACGCCGCCAGGCCGGCCGACCGCACCGCGGCGGGCGGAGGTCCCACCGGCGGCCACCCAGCGCCTGCCGCGCTACGACACCGGCCACGACACCCGGTACGGCACCTCCTCGCACGCCACCCCGCGCGACACCCGGTACGCCGCCCCCGGCGCGCCGCGTCCCACCCCCCGGCCACCGGCCACCCCGCCGCGTCCCGCCGCCCGCCCCGCCACCGCACGCCGGCGCAGGCGCCGCTGGCCCGTCGTGCTGCTCCTCGTCGCCCTCCTCGTCGTGGGCTACCCGCTGCTGCTGGGGGCCACCGCCTGGACGAACGTCCAGCAGGTCGAGGCGCTGCCCGCGGAGGGCTCCCCCGCCGACACCCCGGGCACCACGTTCCTCGTCATCGGCAGCGACTCCCGCGAGGGCCTCGACGCCGAGCAGCGCGCGGAGCTGTCCACCGGTGACGACGTCGGCCAGCGCACCGACACGATCATGCTGCTGCACGTGCCCGCCTCGGGTGCGCCCGCGCTGATCAGCATCCCCCGCGACAGCTACGTCCCCGTCCCCGGGCACGACTCGAACAAGATCAACGCGGCGTTCGCCTTCGGCGGCCCGACGCTGCTGGTGCAGACGGTGGAGCAGGCCACCGGCCTGCACGTCGACCACTACGTCGAGACCGGCTTCGGGGGCTTCGCGGGCGTCGTGGACGCCGTCGGCGGCGTGGAGATGTGCGTGCCCGCTCCCGTGCAGGACGAGCGCGCCGGCCTCGACATCGCGGCGGGCTGCCAGACGATGGACGGGGCGACGGCGCTCGGCTTCGCGCGGTACCGCTACTCCGACCCCCTCGGCGACCTGGGCCGGGTGCAGCGCCAGCGCGAGCTGATCGCGGCCATCGCGAAGGCCGCCGCGACCCCGTCGACGCTGCTCAACCCGGCGCGGGCGGTGCCGCTGGCCTCCGCGGGCGGCTCGGCGCTGGTGCTCGACGAGGGCGCCTCGCCGCTGGCCCTGCTCACCTTCGCCCGCGGGCTGCAGGGTGCGGCCGGCACCGACGGCATCTCGATGACGGTGCCCGTGTCCGACCCGGACCTGCGCACGTCGTCGGGCATCGCGGTGGAGTGGGACGAGGAGCGGGCGGCGCAGCTGTTCAGCGCCCTGCGCGCCGACGACACCGAGGCGCTGCGCGCCCTCGCGGGCTGAGGCGGGCGCCGGCGCACCCCGCCAGCGCCCTTCTCCGGGTTCGGGCGCTCCCGGGCCGCCTCGGGAGCGCCCGAACCCGGAGAAGGGCGCGCTGAGGGGGTCCGAGGGAGCGGCTCAGCCCCCGAGGCCGACGCCGCCGCCGCGCACCCGCGCGCGCAGCCGCTCGCCCTTGGCGCGGGCGCCGTCGCGCAGCTCGCCCTGGAACGCGGTCATCCGCTCGCGCAGCCGCAGCGACTCCTCGTCGCCGCCCGCGGCCAGGATGCGCACCGCCAGCAGCCCGGCGTTGCGCGCCCCGGCCACCGACACCGCCGCCACCGGCACCCCGGCGGGCATCTGCACGATCGACAGCAGCGAGTCCATGCCGTCGAGGTGGCGCAGCGGCACCGGCACGCCGATGACGGGCAGCGGCGTGACGCTGGCCAGCATCCCCGGCAGGTGCGCGGCGCCACCGGCGCCGGCGATGACGACGCGCAGGCCCCGCTCGGCGGCCGAGGCGCCCCACGCGACCATCTCGTGCGGCATCCGGTGCGCGGAGACGACGTCCACCTCGTGCGGCACGCCGAACTCGGCCAGCGCCTTCGCGGCCTCCTCCATGACGGGCCAGTCGGAGTCGGACCCCATGACGACGCCCACCTGCGGCTGCTGCTGGCTCACTCGTCGATCTCCCCCGCGATGAAGGCGGCCGCGTGCCGCGCTCGGTCCAGGACGGCGACGAGGTCGTCGCCGTAGGCGGTGACGTGCCCGAGCTTGCGCCCGGGGCGGTACTCCTTGCCGTACAGGTGCACCTTGACGCCCGGGTCGTGGGCCATCACGTGCAGGTGGGAGCGGAACAGGTCCGCGTGCCGGGGCTCGGGGTCGGGCCGGCCCAGCACGTTGACCATCACCGTCCACGGCGCGCGCGGGCGGGGGTCCCCCAGCGGCAGGTCCAGCACCGCCCGCAGGTGCTGCTCGAACTGGCCGGTGACGGCCCCGTCGATGCTCCAGTGCCCCGAGTTGTGCGGGCGCATGGCCAGCTCGTTGACGAGGACCTCGCTGCGCCCGCCCCGCTCCACCTCGAACACCTCCACGGCCAGCACCCCCGTGACGCCGAGGCCCTCGGCGATGCGCAGGGCCGTGGCGGTGGCGTGCGCGGCCAGGTCGGCGTCGAGGTCGGGGGCGGGGGCGACGACCTCGCGGCACACGCCGCCGGCCTGCACCGTCTGCACCACCGGCCACGCCGCGGCCTGCCCGGAGGGGCTGCGCGCCACGAGCACGGCCAGCTCGCGGGTGAAGGGCACGTGCTCCTCGGCCAGCAGCTCGCCGCGCTCCCACCAGCCGGCGGCGGTGGCGCGCCAGCCGCCGTCGGGGCCGTCGACGACGAGGACGCCCTTGCCGTCGTAGCCGCCGCGCGGGGTCTTGAGCACGACGGGCCAGCCCACCTCCTCGGCGAAGGCGGTCAGCTCCGCCTCGCCGGCCACCCGCCGCCAGCGCGGGCAGGGCACGCCGAGCGCGGTGAGCCGCTCGCGCATCACCGTCTTGTCCTGGGCGTGCACGAGGGCGTCGGGGCCGGGCCGCACGGACGCGCCGGCGGCCTGCAGCTCCCGCAGGTGGGGGGTGGGCACGTGCTCGTGGTCGAAGGTGACGACGTCGCAGCCGGCGGCGAAGGCGCGCAGGGCGTCGAGGTCGTCGGCCGCGCCCACCGGTGCGGGGGTGATGACCTGCGCGGCGCTGGAGCCGGGCGCCTCGGTGAGGACCTGCAGCCGGACGCCGAGGGCGACGGCGGCGGGCTGCATCATCCGGGCCAGCTGCCCGCCGCCGACGACGCCGACGACGGGGAACCCGCCGGGCCGGGGGAAGGGGGCCGGGTCGGTGGTGGTGCTCGTCACGGGGCGGCAGCCTATCCAGGGCGGCGGCCGGCCCCGGCGTGTCTGGAGGTGCCGGAGTGCGCGCGGCGCGAGAGCCTTGCCCCGGCCGGGTGCACCCGGTGGAGCCGAGGGCCGGTGACGGACCGGTCGGGGGGAGACCCATGTTCACGCTCATCGCCTGCGTCGCGCTGGTCGTCGCCGGCATCGTGGGAGCCATGCACATGGAGACGCGCCTGGGTGCGCCCACCGAGGCGGAGCCGCCCCGGGAGCGCTGAGGCGCGGCTCCCGGCCCGCTCCCAGGGCCGTGGGGCAGACTGCGGGGACGGCCGGTCCAGGGCACCCCGCCCGTCGGCGCACCCGACCCCAGGAGCACCTCACCGTGGCCCACGCGCACGACGCACCGCCCGCACGGACCGGCCTGCTGGCGCGGCTGCGGGGGACCTACGAGCTCGTCGTGCGGGAGATGGCCAAGTTCGGCGTCGTGGGCGCCCTGGCGTTCGTCGTGGACACCGGCATCTACAACCTGCTCTGCTTCGCCGGCCCCGACCGGGAGGGCGTGCTCAACCACAAGCCGCTGACCGCCAAGGTGATCTCGGTGGCGCTGGCCACGCTGTTCTCCTGGCTCGGCAACCGGTACTGGACGTTCCGCCACCGCCACCAGCCGGGCAAGCTGCGCGAGCTGCTGCTGTTCGGCGTGATGAACGCGGGCGGGCTGCTCATCGCGCTGGGCTGCCTGGGGTTCACGGTGTACGTGCTGGGGCTGCGCTCACCCCTGGCGCAGAACGTCTCGGCCAACGTCGTGGGCCTCGTGCTGGGCACGGCGTTCCGCTACTACGCCTACCGCACCTTCGGGCTCGTGCCGCCCGCCGCCCTCGCGGTGGCCGGTCCCGCGGCGCCGCAGGTGCCCGCCGCCGCGGACGGACCGCTGGCGGGCTCGCTGCCGGGCTCGCCGCCGGGGTCGCCGCCGGGGTCAGCGGG
>NZ_BAABIL010000509.1:0-5514 GCF_039542765.1 Kineococcus glutinatus | reverse complement strand
GGGGCCCGGCCGCGGGTGGGGCGGGGGCCGGGTGGGCGCGCGAGGTGGGCACGGGGTTCTCCGGGGTTCTCCGGGGCCGGTGGCCGCGGGCTGGGACTCGACCGCGCGGGGCGGGGATCGGTGCCGCCGCCCGCCCCGCGGGGCGGGCGGCGGCACGAGCGCGGGTGCTCCGCGAGGTCAGCTCAGCGCGTCGGTGATCTGCTGGTCGGCCTCGGCGGAGGCCTGCGCGAGGTCGGCGCCGCCGGCGATCTCCTGGAAGAAGTCCTCCAGGATGCGCGAGCCCTCCACGTCGGCCCACTTCTCCGCCGCCGGGGTCAGCTTGGCGTTGACCGCCGCGTCCAGGGCCGCCTTCGAGTAGACGTCGTCGCCCAGCGAGGAGGCGTACTCGGTGTTGCCGGGGATGAGCCCGTTCTCGCCGAGCATCTGCTGGTACTCGGGGCTGAAGACGATCTTCAGCAGCTCCCGGGCCAGCTCCTGGTTCTGCGACATCGCCGGGATGGCGATGTTGGAGCCACCGGCGAACACCGAGGCGGGCTCGCCGGCGCTCAGGCCCGGCAGCGGGAAGATGCCCGTCTTCTCCTCGTTGCACGCCTGCTGCTCGGCCAGCAGCGCCTTGCCGGCCTCGGTCTCGTCCTCGGGGTCGACGCCCTTGTTGCACTCGGGCAGGTCGATGCTCCAGCGCGCCCACGTGGGGGCGGAGAACATCGCGGACTCGCCGTTGTTGAACGGCACCCACGGCTCGTTGGAGTCGGCGTCGCGCGGGGCGCTGGTGGCCTTGGCGAACAGCTCCTGGACCTGCTGCAGGCCCTTCTGCGACTCGGGGCTGGACAGCGCACCCTGCCAGGTGCCGTTCTCCTGCACGGCGAGGTCGCCGCCGTTGGTGTAGACCCAGGCGATGCCGTTGTACCAGTCCTGGCCGGGGAACCAGAACCCGGAGAAGCTGCTCGTGCCGGGGGCGCCGGCGGCCTGCAGCGTCTGCGCGGCCTGGCCGAACTCGGCCAGCGTCGTGGGCACCTGCACGCCGGCCGCGGCGAACAGGTCCTTGCGGTAGAACACCGCGCGGGCCCCGGAGTAGTAGGGCACCGCGTAGACCTTGCCGTCGGCGGTGCCGGCGTCCACGAACCCCTCGAGGAGCTGGTCCCCGCCGAGGTCGGGGACCAGGTCGGTGATGTCGCTGAACGCCCCGGCGTAGGTGAACGTCGGGCTCTGGGTGTTGCCGATCTCCACGAGGTCGGGGGTCTGGTCCTCCGAGGCCAGCGCCGTCTGCAGCCGCGGCACGAGGCCGGTCCAGTCCTGCTCCTCGATGGTGAGCGTGGCGCCCGGGTTCTGCTCCTCGAACGTCTCCACGAGGTAGTCGCGCAGCTCGTCGGGGGTGTCGCTGCCGGCGAGCCACAGCGTCAGCTCGGTGTCGCCGCTGCTGGCGTCCCCGCTCTGCTCGCCGGAGTCGCCACCACCGCAGGCGGTGAGGGCGAGGGCCGTGATGGCGAGGGCGGCGACCCCGCCCCTGCGTGCACTCTTCATGTCAGCCTTCCTCCACGGTGCGCCGACGGTGCGGGCTCGCGCCGTCCGGGTCTCGGATGTCGTGCGGGGGTGCGGTGGGCGGGGTCTCACGTGACCCCCAGCTCGCCGGAGAGGACGAGGACGGCCGCCCCGTAGAGGGCCCCGTCCTCGCCGAGGGCGGTCATCCGCAGCTGCAGTCCGCTGCTGATGACGGGCATCGTGCGGCTGCGCAGCGTCTCCAGCGCCGCCTCGCGCAGGGTCCCGCCCAGCAGCTCGGGGGGCCCGGAGACGACGACCTCGGAGAGGTTGAGGGCGCTGGCGATGGGGGCGAGCACGACGCCGAGGCGGCGGCCCACCACCGCCAACGCCGCGTCGCGCTCGGCGGGGCCCAGCCCGGCCACCCGCCGGCGCAGGGCCGGCACGGCGAGCACGGTCTCCAGGCAGCCGAGCCGGCCGCAGGCGCAGGGCCGCGGCGGGCCGATGGCGGAACCGGGCACGTCGTCGCGCTCGTCGACGGCGGTGACGTGGCCGATCTCGCCGGCGGCGTGCTGGTGGCCCTGCACGAGCGCGCCGTCCAGGACGGTGCCGGCGCCGACGCCCTCCCCCACGGTGAGCAGCAGCAGGCCCTCGCCGGTGCCGCCGCCGTAGGTGAACTCCCCCAGCACGGCGGTGTTGGCGTCGTTGGCGACGTGCACGGGCACCCCGAGCGCAGCGGACAGCAGGGCGGCCAGCGGCACGTCGAACCAGCCGCGGTTGGGGGCCTGCACGACGGCGCCGCTGGGGTCGACGACACCAGGCGAGCCGACGCCGACGCCGAGGACGGGGCAGGTGGCGGCGGCGACCAGCTCGCGGCAGAACCCCACCAGCGCCTCGACGGCCTCGGCGCCGGTGCGCCCGGCGGTGGGGGTGGAGCGGCGCTCGCGGACGGTGCCGGCGACGTCGATGACGGCGCCGTGCACCAGCTCGTCGTCGGCGAGGTCGATGGCGATGATCTGGAAGGCGTCCTCGCGCAGCCCCACGGGGGTGCCGGGTTTGCCGACGCGCCCCTCCTGCCGCACGTCCAGCTCGGTGACGATGCCGTCGGCGATGAGGCCGGCGATGAGGTCGGAGATGGTCACCCGGGTCAGGCCGGTGGCGCGGGCCAGGTCGGCGCGGGAGGCGGGCCCGGCGTGGAAGAGGTGCTGGAGCACGAGCGAGCGGTTGTGGGCGCGGGCGTGCTCGGGCAGGACCTTCGACGTGGGGCGCAGCGCCCGGCCGGCGGGCTGCCACTCTCGAACGAGCGTCACATTTGTTAGTAGAGTGTCCTTACAGATTCCCGTCAAGCCCTTCGCCGCAACTGCGCCACGTGGTGCACACCGCACGGCCACCCGTGATCCACCGTGCTCCACCCGAGCCGCACCCGAGTCGCACCCGATCCGGAAGGCACCGCCGATGGACCTGCCCGTCGTCCCCGCCCCGCTGCTGGTCACCGCCACCGGCGGCGCGCCGTTCGACCCCCGCGCGGGGCTGCGCGTCGTCCTGCCCGCGGGCCCCGAGCCGGTGCCCGACGAGGTGCGGGCGCTGGCCCGGCGGCTCGCCGACGACCTCGCGGCGCTCGCCGGCCTCCCCGTCGCGGTCAGCACCACCGACAGCACCATCGGCGGAACCGGCGACGCGGGTGGAACCGGCGGCACCGTCGAGCTGCGCCTCGTGCCCCCCGCCGAGCTCGGCCTGCCCGCCGGCACCCCCCTCGACGCCGGCCCCGGCACCGCCGACCCCACCGGCGTCCGCGCCGCCGAGGCCCACCGCCTCGACGTCCGAGCCGGCCGCGCCACACTCAGCGCCACCACCGCCGCCGGGCTGCGGCACGCCGCCACCACCCTGCGCCAGCTGGTCGCCGCCGGGCCCGCCGTGCCAGCCTGCACGATCGTCGACGCCCCCCGCTACCCCTGGCGCGGGCTCGCCCTCGACGTCGCCCGGCACTTCGTCGACGTCCCCACCGTCGAGGCCGTCCTCGACGTCATGGCCACCCTCAAGCTGCGGGTGCTGCACCTGCACCTCACCGACGACCAGGGCTGGCGCCTCGACGTGCCCTCCCGCCCGCAGCTCACCGCCCGCTCCGGGCACACCGCCGTCGACGGCGACCCCGCCGGGTTCTACACCGCCGCCGACTGGGACCGGCTGCTCGCCGCGGCCGCCGCCCGCGGCGTCGAGCTCGTCCCCGAGATCGACGTCCCCGGCCACGTCAACGCCGCCCAGCACGCCCTGCCCGAGCTCAACCCCACCGGCGAGGCCGCCGCCGTGCACACCGGCATCGAGGTCGGCTTCAGCCAGCTGCACGCCGCGCTGCCCGCTACGGGTGGGTTCCTGCGCGACGTGCTCTCCGACGTCGCCGCGATGACCCCCGGCGGGTACGTGCACATCGGCGGCGACGAGGCCCTCACCATGCAGCCCGGCGAGTACGGCGAGATCGTCGCCCTCGCCGCCGCCGCCGTCCGCAACGCCGGCAAGACCGTCGTGGGCTGGCAGGAGATCGCCAAGGTCCCGCTGGAACCGGGCACCGTCGTGCAGTGGTGGGACGAGCGGGAGGGCGCCGAGCACGTCGCCGCCGCCGCCCGCGCCGGCGCGCTCGTGCTGCTCTCCCCCGCCACCCACGCCTACCTCGACCTGAAGTACCACCCCGGTTTCCCCCTCGGCCTGGAGTGGGCCGGGCACGTGGAACTGCGCGACGCCCACGGCTGGGAACCCGCCGACGCGGTCCCCGGCCTGCCCGCCGAGCGGATCACCGGCGTCGAGGCGTGCCTGTGGACGGAGACCGTGCGGACACCGGACGACGTGTTCCTCATGCTGCTGCCGCGGCTGGCCGCCGTCGCCGAGGTCGCCTGGAGCGCCCCCGACCGGCGCGGCTGGGACGGTTTCACCGCGCGCGTCGCCACCCTCGCGCGCGGCTGGGACGCCGCCGGGCTGCCCTGGTACCGCTCACCGCAGGTGTCCTGGCACGACAACGCCTGAACCCCACCCGCGCCCCGTCCCGCAGGAAACCCGGAGGAACCGTGGAAGTCGTCATCGTCCCCGACGCCGCCACCGGCGGACGCCTCGTCGCCGGCGCCGTCGCCGCCCTGCTGCGCGAGCACTCCTCGATCGTGCTCGGCCTGGCCACCGGCAGCTCCCCCGCCCCCGTCTACGACGACCTCGCCGCCCGCCACCAGCGCGGGGAGCTGTCCCTGGCCGGCTCCCGCGCGTTCCTGCTCGACGAGTACGTCGGCCTGCCCCCCGGGCACCCCGAGAGCTACCGCGCCGTCATCGAGCGCGAGGTCGTCGCCCGCCTCGACCTGCCCGGCGCCGCCGTGCGCGGCCCCGACGGCGGCGCCACCGACCTGGAGGCCGCCTGCCGCGACTACGACGCCACCGTCCGCGCCGCCGGCGTCCACCTGCAGCTGCTCGGCGTCGGCACCGACGGGCACATCGGGTTCAACGAACCCGGCTCCTCCCTCGGCTCCAGCACCCGCCTGAAGACCCTCACCGCGCAGACCCGCCGCGACAACGCCCGGTTCTTCGGCGGCGACCCCGAGGCCGTGCCCCGCCACGTCCTCACCCAGGGCATCGCCACCATCCTCGCCGCCCGCCACCTCGTGCTGCTGGCCTGGGGCGAGGCCAAGGCCGACGCCGTCGCCGCCCTCGTCGAGGGCCCGCTGACCGCGATGGTGCCCGCCTCCGCGCTGCAGCTGCACCCCCGCGCCACCGTCGTCGTCGACGAGGCCGCCGCCGCCGGGCTGCGGCTGGCCGACTACTACCGCGAGACGTGGGAGGGCAAACCCGCGTGGCAGCGCTGGTGAGCGGCGGGTCCCGGCGGGCGCGTCAGCCGTCGTGCGGTTCCAGCAGCCACACCGCCCCGTCCGGGACCAGCCGGCCACCGCGCACCGCGTCCGGGCCGCTGGCCAGCAGCACCTCCCCCGCCGGCAGCGGTACCGCGGAAACCCCCAGGTTCAGCAGCACCGACACCCCGCCCACCGCCAGGGCCACCACGTCCGCGCC
>NZ_BAABIL010000508.1:0-686 GCF_039542765.1 Kineococcus glutinatus | reverse complement strand
ACCTCGTCTGCCGCCGCTGCCGGCGCACGTGGCGGCGGCGGACCTCGTGACCGGGGCCGCCGGGGCGGGTGACGGCGGGCCCGGTGCCACGACGGGCCTGCGGCTGCCGTGGGGCCTGCTCGACCTGCCCGACGAGCAGCGGCGGGCGCCCGCCTGCTGGGACCTCGCCGAGGGTGAGCACCTGGCCGTCGTGGGGACCGTGCGCAGCGGCCGGTCCACCCTGGTGCGCACCCTGGTGAGGGCTGCCGGGGACGCGTCGACGCCCGTGCACTGCTACGTCCTCGACGGCGGTGGGGCCCTGGCCGAGCTGGCGGCGCTGCCACACGTCGGCGCGGTCGTGGGACCGCACGAGACCTGGCGGGCCGCCCGCGTGCTCGCGCGGCTGCTGGAGGAGGTGGCCGAGCGCCGCCGCCTGCTGGCCGCGGCGGGTGCCCGCACGCTCGAGGAGCTGGACGCGAGCGGTGGCGGGAGCCGGCCGCCGCACCTGCTGGTGGCGCTGGACGGGTGGGACACGTGGACGCGGGTGCTGGCGGAGGCGGATCCGGCGGTGGGGGTGGAGCCGCTGCTGCGCCTGCTGCGCGAGGCGTCGGCGGTGGGGGTGCGGGTGCTGCTGTGCGGGGACCGCTCGCTGCTGACGTCGGCGGCGGCCGCCTCGGCGGGAGCGCTGGTCCTGCTGCGCCTCGCCG
>NZ_BAABIL010000507.1:0-1653 GCF_039542765.1 Kineococcus glutinatus | reverse complement strand
CGGCCGTCGACGGCCGCCCGGCCGGCACCCGCTCCCGCAACGGCGCGGACCGCGTGCTCGCCGTGCTCCCCGCCACGCCCGCCGCCGCGGTGGCCGCCCGGTGCCTCGCGTACTGGCGCCGCGACCCGCGCTACGCGATGGGCGGTGCGGTCGCCGTGGTGCTGCCCCTGCTGCTCGTCGTCATCCCGTTCTCCAACGGCGCCGACGTGGGGCCGTGGGTGCTGTGGGCGGGACCGGTGGTCGCGTTCGTGCTGGGCTGGAGCCTGCACGCGGACCTGTCCTACGACCACTCCGCGTTCTGGCTCCACCTGGCCAGCGGCCTGCGCGGCCACCACGACCTCCTCGGCCGGGTGCTGGCCGCGGCGTCGTGGCAGGCACCGCTGCTGGTGCTGGCGTGCGCTGCGGGCACGGCGGTGTCGGGGCGCTGGGAGCTCCTGCCTGCCGTCGGGGGGCTGACCGCGGCGGTGTACTGCGCCGGGGTGGGGGTCTCCGTCGTCGCCTGCGCCCTCGTGCCGTACCCGGTGGCCCCGCCCGGCGGCAACCCGTTCAGCACGCCCCGCGGTGCCGGTGCCGCCACGCTGCTGGTGCAGCTCGGCACGAGCACGGCGGTGGCGCTGCTGACGCTGCCCTCGGCGGTGCTCGCGCTGGTCGCGGTGGCCGTCGCGCCGTGGTGGGGGTGGCTGGGTCTGCTGGCGGCGCTGCTGCTGGGCCCGGTGTGGCTGGTGCTGGGGGTGCGGCTGGGCGGGCGGGTCCTGGACTCCCGCGGCCCGGAGCTGCTCGCCACCGTCAGCCGGTCCTGACGTCCGGCGGGGCTCGGCGAGCGCCCCGCCGCGGTGTCCTGGCACGCTGCGCCGGTGAGCCCGGCCGAGGTGGGACCGCTGGCGGTCGCCCTGCTGCTGCTGGTGGCCGTCGCGGTCGTCGCTGGGCGCGCCGGTGGCCTGGGCCAGGAGCGGGCGGTGGTCGTCGCGGTGGCGCGCGCCGTGGTGCAGGTGCTGGTGGTGGGTGTCGTCATCGGCGTCGTGCTGGCCACGCCGGTGCTGGCGCCGGCCTACCTGGCGCTGGCGCTGGCGGTCGCGTCGGGGACGTCGGCGCGGCAGCTGGGCGGGTTGCGCTCGGCGTGGGGCGTGACGGGGCTGGCGATCGGGGTGGGTGCTGCCGCGGCTGCGCTGCCGGTGCTGCTCACGGGGGCGCTGGAGCGCGACGCGCGGGACGTGGTGCCGTTCGGGGCCCAGCTCGTCGGGGGCGCGATGACCGCCACGACGCTCGCGGGGCGCCGGTTGCTGGACGACGCCCGCCAGCAGTGGGACGTCGTGGAGGGCTGGTACGCCCTGGGTGCGACGCCGCGGCAGGCGACCGCGCAGCTGGCGCGCACGGCCGCGGCGCGCTCGGTGGGGCCGGCGCTGGACCAGACGCGCAACGTGGGGCTGGTCGTGCTGCCGGGGGCGTTCGTGGGGCTGCTGCTGGGCGGGGCGAGCCCGCTGGAGGCGGCGCGGGTGCAGCTGCTGGTGCTGGCGGGGCTGCTGGCGGCGGAGACGGTGGCGGCGGTGGTGGTGACGCGGCTGCTGGCGCGGGCGCTGGTGCTGCGCCCGGTGGAGGCGTGAGCCCGGCGCAGGCGTGAGCCCGGCGCAGGCGTGAGCCCGGCGCAGGCGTGAG
>NZ_BAABIL010000506.1:0-3637 GCF_039542765.1 Kineococcus glutinatus | reverse complement strand
AAGGACAGCGCGCACTGGTACTCGCGGGTCATCGGCGCCAACGCCCTGCCGCCGGCCTGAGCCGCACCTGCCCGACGGGGACGTCCCGCCACGACACGCCCGCGTGTCGCGCGCGGGGCGTCCCCGTTCCGCGTGGCGCCCCCGGGGGGGTGGGCACCACGCGGTGGGTCCCCGGTCCGGCCGCGACGTCAGAGCCGGACCTCGCAGTCGACGAGGACGTCGACGCCGCGCTCGTCGCTGAACCGGTCGCGGCCCCGGCCGCAGTCCAGGGTGTCGACGTCGCCGTCGGTGTTCAGCGTGATCGAGTCGTCCCCGTCACCGCCCACCACGACGTCGGCGCCGTCCCCGCCGCGCAGGGAGTCACCCAGCCCCAGGCCGTGCAGGTGGTCGACCCCCTCCAAGCCCTCGATCTCGTTGATCGAGGCGTTGCCGACGAGGACGTCGCCGAACCGGGTGCCGCTGAGCCGCTCGACGTCGGCGCCGATGCTGTCGCGCTCGCCCGGCTCGCCGTCGTCGCCCTGCGCGCCGTCCAGGTCCACGACCACGCCGCGCGGGCGGCCGACGTAGCTGACCGCGTCGCGGTCACCGGCCCCGCCGCTGATGGAGTCAGCCCCGTCGACGACCAGGCTGGACGGGAAGAAGTCCGTGCCGCCCAGCCCGCGCAGCGTGTCGTCACCGCGCAGGCCCTCGATGGTGTTCCTGCCCTCGCTGCCGGTCAGCGTGTCGCGGTGCGCGCTGCCGACGAGGTGCTCCACCGAGGAGCGCACGTCGTCGCGGTCCCCGGTCAGGGTCCGCCCGTCGTTGGCGACGTCGTCCAGGCTGACGGTCACCCCGCCGGTGGCGTCGCGGTACTCCACCCGGTCGGCGAAACCCGCCCCGCCGTCGTACGCCACGGCCGACAGCCCGCCGGTCACCGCGGAGCGGAAGACGTCGTCGCCGTCCCCGCCGCGGACCACGCCGGTCAGCGGCGCCTCGATCACGGCGGCGTCGGCGCCGTCGTTGAGCAGCGCGTTCAGGCCGGTGATGCCCGTGCCGCAGCGCGCGCGGGTGCCGGTCACGGTGCAGCCCGACCCGGCCGCGGTGGTGATGGCCACCGCGTCGGTGATCGTGAGCACGCCGCGGTCGAGGAAGACGCGGACGTCGTTGGTGTTGCCGGTGCCGCCGTCGTAGACGACGACGGTGCCGTTGACGACCTGCACGGAGGCCGCCGTGGCGGCGTGGGCGCTCGTGCCCGCCGCGGCGGCGGGCGCGACGGCGCCGACGACGCCGGCGAGCAGGAGGCCCGCGCGGAGGCGGTGGGTGCGGGAGCGGGACATGTCGGGAGCCCTTCTGACGTTCTGGTCGGACGGTCCGTCCTCTGGTGTCGCCGGCTCGTCCACCGGCCACCACGACGGTGCCCGGGCCCGCTGCCACGGCGGTCCCAGCCGGCTGTCACCGCCGCCGGCGGCGGGTGGGCACGCGTGACAGCGACCTGGCAGCGGTCCGGCAGGTGCCCGGCCTAGACAGGGCCCACCCGCACGAGGCCACCGGACCGGGGCGCTCGACGGGCAGGACCGCCGGACGGACCGGTGGTGAGCACCCGGAGGACCGCCATGACCACCACCGAACCCGCCCCCGCACCGGTGCCCGCGCAGGCCGGCGCCGTGCCCGGCCCCAGCGCCGACGAGGTCGCCGAGCGCGTCTTCGGCAGCGTGCTCGCCGGCTTCGAGGCCTTCGCCGTCTACGTCGGCGACCGCCTCGGCTGGTACCGCGACCTGCACGCGCACGGCCCCGCCACCCCCGCCGAGCTCGCCGGCCGCACCGGCACCCAGGAGCGCTACGCGCGGGAGTGGCTGGAGCAGCAGGCCGTCGCCGGGCTGCTCACCGTCGTCGCCGGCACCGGCGACGCCGACGGCGCGCGGCGGCGCTACGGGCTGTCCGCCGGTGCCGCCGAGGCCCTCACCGACCCCGACAGCCTCGCCCACCTCGCCCCGCTGCCGCGGATGCTGGCGGCCGCCGCGACCCGGCTGCCGCAGCTGCTGGAGGCCTACCGCTCCGGTGGCGGGGTGAGCTGGGACGAGCTCGGCGACGACGCCCGCGAGTCCCAGGCCGACCTCAACCGGCCCTGGTTCCTGCACGCGCTGCCCGGTGCGCTGCGCGGCACCCCCGCGCTGCACGAGGTCCTCGACCGCCCCGGGGCGCGCGTCCTCGACGTCGGCTGCGGTGCCGGCTGGTCCTCCCTCGCCCTGGCCCGCGCCTACCCCCGGGCGCACGTCGTCGGGATCGACGTCGACGCCCCCTCCGTCGGGGCGGCGCGGCGGGAGGCGGTCGCGGCCGGGCTCGGGGACCGGGTGGAGTTCCGCCTCGGCGACGCCGCCGCGCTCGCGGCCGACGGCGGTTACGACGCCGCCTTCGCCTTCGAGTGCGTCCACGACATGCCCGACCCCGTGGCGGTCCTCGACGCGGTGCGCCGCGCCGTGCGCCCCGACGGGGTGGCGGTCGTGGTCGACGAGGCGGTGGCCGAGGAGTTCACCGCCCCCGGCGACGAGGTCGAGCGGGTCATGTACGGGTTCAGCCTCTTCGTGTGCCTGCCCGACGGCCTGTCCGCGCCCGGTTCGGTCGGCACCGGCACCGTGATGCGCCGCCCCGTCCTGCAGCGCTACGCGCAGCGGGCCGGCTGGTCCGGCGTGGACGTCCTGCCGGTCGAGGACTTCGCGTTCCTCCGGTTCTACGGCCTGCGGCGCTGAGCGCCCGGCCCGGCTACGTGCGGTGCCGGGCCGGTTCGCGCAGGTCGACGACGGCGGGCCCGGGGCGGGCGTCCGCGAGGAACCCCAGCGCCGCGGCGACCACCTCGCCGTCGGCCAACCGCCCGCCGCGGTCGCCGAGCTCACCGAACCCCTCCTCGCCCAGCGCCGCGCGCAGGGTCCCGGTGGCGGCGCGCACCCGCTCGGCGTCGGCCCCGAAACTCGGGACGGTGGCCTCCCGGGCGGCGAACGCGCCGTGCAGCACCGCCGCGGCCTCCGCGCGGCCCAGGTGCAGGAGCAGGTCGGCGACGTTGCGCAGCGTCGTCCACTGGTGGGTCCAGTTCCCCAGCTCGTGCCAGTGCCGCACCGCCTCCTCGAACAGCGGGACGGCCTCGCCCGGGTCACCGTGCCGGGTGTGCAGCGAGGCGGCCGTCGTCAGCGCCACCCCCACCAGGTAGCGGTCGCCGTTCCCGCGGGCCGCGGCCAGCGCCTCGCGCAGGTGGCCGGCGGCGCGGGCCGGGTCCCGGTCGAGCAGGACCTCACCGGTGACGTAGACCGCCCAGGGCCGCAGCACCTCCAGGTCGTCGCGCTCGGCCCGGGCCAGCAGCTCCCGCGCCCGGGCCTCGGCCCCGTCGGCGTCCCCGCGGTAGAGGGCGATCAGCGGCAGCAGCGCCGAGGCGATGCGGGCGTCGGGCACCGGCGGGCGCAGCGCCCGGATGCGGTGGACGATCGCCTCCGCCTCGTCCAGGCGCCCCTCGAACAGGCAGACCTCGGCCAGCAGGTTGCCGAGGTAGCCCTCGACCACCGGGTCGGCGGTGCCGGGTCCCGCGATCAGCGCCAGCCCCCGCTCCAGCAGTTCCCGCGCCCGCGCCAGGTCCCCGGCGGACCGCGCGCCGGCGGCCGCCACCCCGCAG
>NZ_BAABIL010000505.1:0-2540 GCF_039542765.1 Kineococcus glutinatus | reverse complement strand
TGGTGGGCGCCGACGCCGCCGCGGCGATGCCCGCGCGCGGGGTGCTGCTCGACGACCGCGACGCGGTGCGCTTCCGCGGGGAGGGCGAACCCGTCGACCCGCGCGCCGGGCACGTCCCCGGTGCGCGCAACCTGCCGCCGGGCGCGCTCACCGGGCCGGACGGGCTGCTGCGCCCGGTGACCGGGCTGCGCGAGCACCTGGCGGCCCTGGGCGTGGTGCCGGGGACGCCCGTGGCCGCGTACTGCGGTTCGGGGGTGTTCGCCAGCCTCGCCGTGGCGCAGCTGGCCACCGCCGGGGTCGACGCGGCGCTGTGGCCGGGCTCGTGGTCGCAGTGGTCGAACGACCCCGCCCGGCCCGCGGCCCTGGGTGACGAACCGGGCGCCTGAGCCGGCCGCGGTGGCGCCGCGGCCGGCCCGGGCGCGGCCGGCTCAGTGCGCGAAGTGCCGCGCGCCCGTGAGGTACATCGTCACGCCGGCGGCGCGGGCGGCCTCGACGACCTCGCCGTCGCGGACGGAGCCGCCCGGCTGCACGATCGCCCGCACCCCGGCGTCGATGAGGATCTGCGCGCCGTCGGCGAAGGGGAAGAACGCGTCGGAGGCCGCCACGGCCCCCCGCGCCCGCTCAGCGCCGGCCCGGGCCACCGCGAGGCGGCAGGAGTCCACGCGGTTCACCTGCCCCATGCCCACCCCGACGCCGGCGCCGCCCCTGGCGAGCAGGATGGCGTTGGAGCGCACCGAGCGCACCGCGCGCCAGGCGAAGGCCAGGTCCGCCAGGGTCGCGGCGTCGGCGGGCTCGCCGGCCACGAGCTGCCAGGCCGAGGGGTCGTCCCCGCCGGGGCCCCCGCCCTCGCCCGCCACGACCGCGTCGATGCGGTCGCTGGCCTGCACCAGCACGCCCCCGGAGACCTGCCGCCACTCCAGCTCGTCGCGGCGGAAGCCCGCGGGCAGCTGCAGCAGCCGGACGTTCTTCTTGCGCTGCAGCAGCTCCAGGGCGTCGGGCTCGAACCCGGGGGCGACGACCACCTCGGTGAACACGTCGGCGACCTGCGCGGCCATCGCCGCCGTCACCGGGCGGTTGGCGGCGATGACCCCGCCGAAGGCGGAGACGGGGTCGCAGGCGTGCGCGGCGGCGTGGGCCGCGGCCACGTCGGCGCCCACGGCGATCCCGCAGGGGTTGGCGTGCTTGACGACGGCCACCGCGGGGGCGTCGAAGTCGAAGGCGGCGCGCACGGCGGCGTCGGCGTCGACGTAGTTGTTGTACGACATCGCCTTGCCGTGCAGCTGCGCCGCCTGCGCGATGCCCGCGGGGGCGTCCGGGTCGAGGTAGAGGGCGGCGGGCTGGTGGGGGTTCTCCCCGTAGCGCAGGACGTCGCCGAGGACGAGGGAGTCGCCCGTGAACGCGGGCCAGTGCGGCTGCGCGGCCGCGCCGTCGGCGACGAGCTCCTGGGCGCACCAGGTGGCGACGGCGGTGTCGTAGGCGGCGGTGTGCGCGAAGGCGGCGGCGGCGAGCAGGCGGCGCGCGGCGAGGGTGAAACCCCCGGCCGCGGCGGCGGCGAGCACGTCCGGGTAGGCGGCGGGGTTCACGACGACGGCGACGCTCGGGTGGTTCTTGGCGGCGGCGCGGACCATGGAGGGGCCGCCGATGTCGATCTGCTCCACGACCTCCTCGCGCCCGGCGCCGGAGGCGACGGTCTCGCGGAAGGGGTAGAGGTTGACGACGACCAGGTCGAACGGCTCCACGCCCAGCTCGGCGAGCTGGGCGGCGTGCTCGGGCAGGCGCAGGTCGGCGAGGATCCCGGCGTGCACCTTCGGGTGCAGGGTCTTCACCCGCCCGTCGAGGCACTCGGGGAACCCGGTGAGCTCCTCCACCGGGGTGACGGGCACCCCGGCAGCGGCGATGCGCGCGGCGGTGGAGCCGGTGGAGACGATCGCGACCCCGGCGGCGTGCAGGCCGGTGGCCAGCTCCTCCAGCCCGGTCTTGTCGTAGACGCTGACGAGGGCGCGGCGCAGCGGGCGGCGCTCCTGCGGCGCTGCTCCGGCGGCCTGTGCTGCTCCGGGTGCTGTGCTCACGCGAGCCTGACCTTCCTTCCGGTGACGGACCAACCGCGGGCCATGCGGCCGACGACCTCGACCAGGAGGCGGCGCTCCTGCTCCTTGATGCGCTCGTGCAGGGTGTCCTCGTCGTCGCCGTCGAGGACGTCCACCGCGGCCTGCGCGACGACCGGGCCGGTGTCGACGCCGGCGTCGACCAGGTGCACGGTGCAGCCGGTGACCCGCACGCCGTGGGCGAGGGCGTCGCGCACGCCGTGGGCACCGGGGAACGAGGGCAGCAGCGCCGGGTGGGTGTTGAGGACGCGCCCGCCGAAGGCGTCCAGGAACGGCGCCCCGAGGATGCGCATGAAGCCGGCGAGCACGACGAGGTCGGGCTCGAAGTCCGCGACGGCGGCGGCGAGCGCGGCGTCCCAGCCGGCGCGGTCGGGGTGCTCGCCGGGCGGGACCGCGAAGGTCGCCACGCCCGCGGCGGCGGCGCGGGCCAGGCCG
>NZ_BAABIL010000504.1:0-770 GCF_039542765.1 Kineococcus glutinatus | reverse complement strand
GGCAGCAGCGGGGCCACGGCGGGGAAGACGACGTCCATGCACAGCAGGACCACCCCCGCGGCGAGCACCGCGCACGTCAGCACCCGCACCCACACCGCTCCCGGCAGGTGCCGCCACAACCACCCGTACACGCCGTCTCCTCCCGCTCGCCGTCCTCGTCCGCACCTCGCACCCCTCCCGGGCCGGGCTCACCCGCCGCTGCCGCCCAGCGCCGCGGGGGGCCCCTCCGCGCGCGGGGTCACCTGCTCCAGCAGGGCGTGCACGACGTAGCGCTGCCGCGCCGAGTGCATCGGGTGGCAGGCGGTCATCGTCAGCCAGGCCTCGGTGGGCTGCGCGCCGGGCTCGCCCGGCACGGGGGCGATGACCCGCACCGCCGAGGGCGCGACGACCTCCCAGCTGCGCACCCGGTAGGTGAACCAGTCGGTGGCGGTGGCCACGACGACCGCGTCGCCCTCGCGCAGGTCGGCGATGAGGTTGAACGGCTTGCCGTAGGTGACGCGGTGCCCGGCGAGGGCGAGGTTGCCGATCTCGCCGGGGGCCGCGGTGTCCTCGTAGTGGCCGATGCCGAGCTTGAGGTCGGAGGCGTCGGTGCCCTCGACGACGGGCACGGCGTAGTCGGCGCCGAAGCGGGGGACGTAGAGGATCGCGAAGGCCCGGCCCTGCGGGGGGGCGGTGTCGACGGCGGGGGTGGTCGGCTGCGCCGGTGCGGGCGCGCCCGGGGTGGTCGCCTCCCCGGGGGTGGCCGGGGCCGTGGGGGTGGCCGGGGCGGT
>NZ_BAABIL010000503.1:0-2034 GCF_039542765.1 Kineococcus glutinatus | reverse complement strand
GACGGCCGCGATGGAGCTGGGCCTGCTCCCCCCGCCGACCCGGTGACCCCGCCCGGGCGGCCGGCGGGAGCACGGGACCGTCCCCTGGCAGACTCCGCAGGGTGACGGGAACCCCCGCCCGGCAGGACGGCACCCGCCCCGCCCCGCCGGGCCGCAGCACCACGACGCTGCCCAAGGCCCACCTGCACCTGCACTTCACCGGGTCGATGCGCCCGGCGACGCTGCTCGAGCTCGCGGACCGCCACGGCGTCCGGCTGCCCGCCGCGCTGCGCAGCCAGGAGATGGTCAACCTCTCCCCCGACGAGCGCGGCTGGTTCCGCTTCCAGCGGCTCTACGACGCCGCCCGCAACTGCGTGCGCACCGCCGAGGACATGCAGCGCCTCGTGCTGGAGGCCGCCGCCGACGACGCCGCGGAGGGCTCGCGCTGGCTGGAGCTGCAGGTGGACCCGACGTCGTACGCCGTGCACGTGGGGGGCATCACCCCGGCGCTGGAGATCGTGCTGGACGCCGCGCGCACCGCCAGCGCGGTGACGGGCGCGGAGGTCGCCGTCGTCGTGGCCGCCAGCCGGATCCGCCACCCCCTCGACGCCCGGGCGCTGGCACGGCTGGCCGCCCGGTACGCGGGCAGCGGGCCGGGCACCGTCGTGGGGTTCGGGTTGTCCAACGACGAGCGCCGCGGCAGCACCGCGGACTTCGCGCCGGCCTTCGCGATCGCGCGCCGCGCCGGGCTGGCGTCGCTGCCGCACAGCGGGGAGCTGCTGGGGCCGGACCACGTGCGCGAGACGCTGCGGGCGCTGCACCCGGACCGGCTCGGGCACGGCGTGCGCAGCGGGGAGGACCCCGCGCTGCTGGCCGAGCTCGTGGCGGCCGGGGTGGCGCTGGAGGTGTGCCCGGCCAGCAACGTCTCGCTGGGCGTGTACCCGTCGATGGCGGACGTGCCGCTGCGCCGGCTGGTGGCGGCCGGTGCGCAGGTGGCGCTGGGCGCGGACGACCCGCTGCTGTTCGGCCCTCGCCTGGCGGCGCAGTACCGCAGCGCCCGGGAGGACCACGGCTTCGACGACGCCGCGCTGGCCGCGCTGGCACGCGGCTCGATCTCGGCCTCGCGGGCACCGGAGGCCACCAAGCGCCGGCTGCTGGCCGAGGTCGACGACTGGCTCGCGCGCCCGGGGGAGGGCGCGCAAGGGCGTTGACGGGGACACCGGCACCTGATTGAGTCAATGAGTTAGTTCATTGACTCTTCGGAGGTCGTCATGGGTGGGCCCCTGCTCATCGCCGTCCCCGTCCTGCTCCTCGCCATCGCGGCCGGCGTCGCAGGAGTCCTCGTCCTCAACACCCGGGCGCGCAGCCGCGACCTGGCGCAGACGGTCGCCGCCGCGCGGCGGCACGGCACCGCGTTCGGCGTGCTGGCCCTGCTCTGCGGTGCCGGAGCGTTCGCCGCCCTGGCGGCCGGACCGACGCGCGGGATCGACCGCGGCGTGCTGTTCGCCGTCGCACCGCTGCTCGCCGCCGCCGCCCACGCGTCCGTGATCTGCGCGGGTGAGCTGACCTGGCCCCGGCCGCGCGGGCAGGTGCGCACGGCCCGCCTGTCCCGCCGGCGGACGCGCGACGTCGTTCCGCGCTGGCTGCGGCGGACCTGCCTGGCCGCTGCGACCGGCCTCGGAGCGGGCCTCACCGCCGGCGCCCTGCTCGCCGACCCCGACGGGCGCCACCTCACCGGGCTGGGCACGGCCGGCCCCTTCCCCGGTGCTTTCTACGGCGCACCCGTGCTCGCCGCGGCGCTGCTCGCCGCCGCCGCGACCCTCGCTGCACTGCACCTCAGCACCCACCGCGCGGCGGTGGTGGGCGCCGAACCGGAGACCGACGCACGGCTGCGCCGCACCAGCACCCACCGCGCGCTGCGCGTCACCGCGGCGGCCGCGCTGTTCACCCTGGGCGGCCTGTGCTTCTTCGGCGGCAACGCCGGCCATGCCGTCAGCAGCAGCAGCTACAAGATCGGGGACGAGCCGTGGCAGCACGACCTGCTGCCCTGGCCGG
>NZ_BAABIL010000502.1:0-1945 GCF_039542765.1 Kineococcus glutinatus | reverse complement strand
GGTGCGGCGCCCACCGGCGCGGGGCCCACGGGTGCCGGGCCGGCGCGCGAGGTCGTGCGGGTGCGCCCCGCGACACCGCCGGCGCCCGCGCTGCTGGGGCACTCGTTCGTCGAGCTCGGCGTGGACGCGGCCTCCGGCCCGCCGCTGGCCGCCGCGCTGCGGACGCTGGGTTTCACCCGGACCGGCCGGCACCGCACCAAACCCGTGCAACTGTGGCAGCAGGGCCAGGCGCGGGTGCTGCTGCACGACCTGCCCGCGGACGCCCCCGGGCGGGGCGCGGCCGGGGTCGCCGCCGTCGTCGCCCTGGGGCTGGAGAGCGAGGACCCGGCCGGTTCCGCGGCGCGCGCCGAGGCGCTGCTGGCCCCGGTGCTGCCCCGCGTCCGCGGCGCCGCCGAGGCGGAGCTGTCCGCCGTGGCCGCACCCGACGGCACCCAGCTCTTCTTCACCCGCACCGGCGCGGACGGCTGGCCGGCCGACTTCGTCCCCACCGCCGAACCGGCCGGGGCCGCCGCCGGGGTGAGCCGCATCGACCACGTCGGGCTCACCCAGCCGTTCGACGCCTACGACGAGGCCGCCCTGTTCTACCGGGCCGTGCTGGACCTGGACCCGCAGGCGGTCACCGAGGTCCAGGCGCCGTTCGGGCTCGTCCGCACCCGCGTGGTCACGGATCCGCGCCGCGTGGTCCGCCTCGTCCTCAGCGCCGCGAGGCTGCGGCGCGGGGACTGGGCCCCTGGGGTCCCGGCGCCGCAGCACGTCGCCCTGGCCACCGACGACGTCGTCGCGACGGCGCGGGCGCTGCGGGCCGCCGGGGCACCGCTGCTGGTGCTGCCGGCCAACTACGCCGACGACCTCGAGGCCCGCTTCGACCTGCCCGCGGAGCTGCTGGCCGCGGTCCGCGAGCACGGGCTGATGTACGAGGAGGACGCCGGCGGCGGGTACCTGCACCTGGCCACCGAGGTGCTCGGCGACCGGGTGTTCTTCGAGTTCGTGCAGCGGCTCGGGGGCTACGACGGCTGCGGCACCGCCGACGCCCCGGTCCGGATGGCCGCCCACCGGCGCGCGCGGGCCCGGTAGCTCGCCGCGGTGGAGGTCTCGCAGGCCCGGCGCGCGGTGGACGCGGCCACGTCGGTCGCCGCGTCGCTGGGCCTGGCGGTCGACGACGCGGTCGTCCTGCACGACTCCAGCAAGCTCACCCTGCGCCTGCTGCCCTGCGACACCGTGGCCCGGGTGGCACCCCTGGCGCACCAGGTGGCGCGGTTCGAGGTCGAGGTCGCCCGGCGGCTCGCCGCCCGCGGGAGCCCGGTGGCCGCCCCCGACCCGCGGGCGGGGCCGCACGTCCACGAGCGCGACGGTTTCGCGGTCACGCTGTGGACCCACCACGAACCCGTGACGACCGGGCCGGTCCCGCCGGCCGACTACGCCGACGCGCTGCGGCGGCTGCACGCCGGCATGCGCGAGGTCGACGTCCCCGCCGGGCACGTGCTGGACCGGGTCGGGCAGGCCCGGCGCCTCGTGGCCGACCGCGACCGCACCCCGGCGCTCACCGGGGCGGACCGGGAGCTGCTGGGCGGCGTGCTGCGGGACCTGGGGCGGGTGGTCGGCGGGCGCGGCACCGGGCAGCTGCTGCACGGCGAGCCGCACCCGGGCAACGTGCTCGCCGCGGCGGGCGGGCCGCTGTTCGTCGACTTCGAGACGTGCTGCCGCGGGCCCGTCGAGTTCGACCTGGCGCACGCGCCCGAGGAGGTCGCCGAGCACTACCCGGGCGTCGACCGGGACCTGCTGCGCGCGTGCCGCACCCTCGTCCTGGCGGTGGTCACGACGTGGCGCTGGGACCGCGACGACCAGCTCCCCGACGGGCGCCGGCTGGGCCGGGAGTGGCTCCAGCGGCTGCGGGCGGAGCTGGACCGCGACGGCCCGGGCGCCCGCGGCTGACCCGCGGGCCGGG
>NZ_BAABIL010000501.1:0-2708 GCF_039542765.1 Kineococcus glutinatus | reverse complement strand
GGTCGTCGACGAGGACGACGCGCACGGGTGCGGGGCCCTCCTGCGCCGCGAGCGTGGCGAGCAGCCGCGCCAGGCTCGCCCGCCCCACCGTCGGCACGACGACGCCGAAGGCCGCGGTCCCCGCCGTGGCACCGGGGACCTGGGCGGCGCCGAGCGTCGCGGCTGCGCTCACGCGCCCGCCTGCGCGAAGAAGGCGGCGCGGCGCACCAGGTGCGGCCCCAGCACGAGCACGTCCACCGGCGCGGAGCCGAACAGCTCCAGCGCGTCGCGGGGGTCGTCCACCATCGGCCGCCCGGCCGTGTTGAGGCTGGTGTTCACCACCACGGGCAGACCGGTGCGCTGCTCGAAGGCCCGCAGCAGCGCCGCCACCTTCGGGGTGCGCTCGTCGTCGATGGTCTGGATCCGCGCCGTGCCGTCGACGTGCGTGACGGCCGGGATGCGCTCGCGCCACCCGGGCGCCACGTCGTGCACGAAGAGCATGTAGGGGCTCGGGAACGGCCCGCCGGAGAAGATGTCCCGGGCGCGCTCGGCCAGCACCATCGGCGCCACGGGGCGGAACTGCTCGCGACCCTTGACGTCGTTGAGCCGCTCGAGGTTCTCCTTCCTGCCCGGGTGGGCCATCAGTGAGCGGTGCCCCAGGGCGCGCGGGCCGAACTCGGCGCGCCCGTCGAACCACGCCACGACCCCGTCGGCGGCCAGCACGTCGGCGACCTCCGCGGCCAGGTCGGCGGGCGTGGTGAACGGCACCCGCGCGGTGCGCAGCCAGCCGGCCAGCTCCTCGTCGTCCCAGCCGCGTCCCAGCGCGGCGTCGTGCATGGGCACCAGCGCCTCCCCGGCGTCGGCGGCCAGCTGCAGCGCCGCGCCCAGGGCGGTGCCCGAGTCACCCGCGGCGGGCTGCACGAACACCTCCTCGAACGGCGACTCGCGCCAGATGCGGGAGTTCGCCACGCAGTTCAGCGCGGTGCCGCCGGCCATCGCCAGCACGCGGTCGCCGGTCCGGGCGTGCAACCAGGTGGCGACGTCGACGAGGGTGCGCTCCAGCACCTCCTGCACGCTGGCGGCCAGGTCGGCCTGGTCGGTGTCGCGGCGGGGGTCCCACTGCTCGCCGTCCAGCAGCCGCGGCGCCCAGCGCGACCAGTCCGGCGCCTGCGCGACGAAGCCGCCGTCGCCGGTGGCGTGCACGAACTCGGCCAGCTCGTCGGCGAAGCGGGGCTTGCCGTAGGAGGCCAGCGCCATGACCTTGTACTCGTCGGAGGAGTGCAGGAACCCCAGGTGGGCGGTCAGCGACTCGTACAGCAGGCCCAGGGAGTGCGGCAGCTGCTGGCTGGCCAGCACCTCCAGGGACCCGCCGCGGTAGCGCCCGGCCAGGGCGGAGACGCGCTCCCCGCGCCCGTCCACGGTCAGGACGCTGCAGCCGCCCTCGCGCGCCGCCTCCGGGGAGGCCAGCGCCGCCGAGGCCGCGTGAGCGACGTGGTGCGGCACGAACCGCACCTTCGCCGGGTCCAGCCCGGGCAGCGCGGTCGCCAGCGCCTCGGGGGCGCGCTCGGCGTAGCGGGTGCGGATCGCGTCGTCGGGGTCGCCGAGGTCCAGCTCGGAGGCGGGCAGCACCAGCGAGGGGTCGTAGGAGTAGCCGACCAGGTCCAGGTCCTCGGGGCGCAGCCCGCCGGCGGCCAGGGCGTGCCGGATGGCGAGCTCGGGCAGCTCCCACGTCGAGTACGGCACGGGGCGCTTGCCGTGCTTGCGGCGGCTGAAGCGCTCCTCCTCCGCGGCGAAGACCACCTCGCCGTCGACCACCAGGGCGGCCGCGGGGTCGTGGAACACCGCGTTGACACCGAGGATGCGCATGCGTGCCCTCCGTCGTCGGCACCGCGTCCGCGGTGCCGGAGCCTGTGGCCGGCGGCCGAGCGGGGCTCGTGGGCCTCCGCCCGCCGGCTGCGACGTAGGCTGCCAGACAGTCCCGGGGGTCGCCCGGCGAGATCAACAGCGTGTCGAGCAGGAACTTTTCCGGACGGGGGGAGGCGCCGGTGGGAGCCGACGCGGCCGGTCACGATGCGTCCCGACCGCTCACCGGTGCCGTCAGCGACCGGGTGTGGACCCTGCCGAACGCGCTGAGCGCGCTGCGCCTGCTCCTCGTGCCGGTCTTCGGCGTGCTCATCACCCGCCACGAGGACGGCTGGGCGCTGGTGGTGCTCGCCGCGAGCGGCGTCAGCGACTACCTGGACGGCCACCTGGCCCGCCGCTGGGGGCAGGTCACCCGGCTGGGGCAGGCGCTGGACCCGCTCGCCGACCGCCTCTACATCCTCGTCGCGCTGCTGGGCCTGGCGCTGCGCGGGCTCGTGCCCTGGTGGCTGGTGGCGCTGCTCGTGGCCCGCGACCTGCTGCTCACCGCCGCCCTGCCCGCGCTGGCCCGCGCCGGCCACGGCCCGCTGCCGGTGCACTTCCTCGGCAAGCTCGGCACGTTCTGCCTGCTCTACGCCTTCCCGCTGCTGCTGCTGGGCGAGGTCAGCCCGTCGCTGTCGCTGGTGGCGGGCTCGCTGGGCTGGGCGTTCGCGCTGTGGGGGGCGGGCCTGTACTGGTGGGCCGGGGTGCTGTACCTGCGCCAGACCCGCGACCTGCTGCGCGCCGCCCGCGGTGGCGGCGGTGCGCGCTCCGGCAGCGGGGGCCCCGGGGCGGCGCGGTGAGCCGGGCCGCGGGGCGGTCCCGCGGCG
>NZ_BAABIL010000500.1:0-2755 GCF_039542765.1 Kineococcus glutinatus | reverse complement strand
AGGTAGCGGTGCCAGGCGCCGAGCACCTGCCCCGCCTCGCCGGCCGGCACCCGCCGGCGCACGGCCGCGTCGGAGGTCTGCAGGTGCACCACCGCGTCGAGCGCGCCGCCCAGCTCCGGGCGCAGCAGGAACGGGCCGTCGAGGACGACCGCGGTCCCGGGCGGCGCCTGCCGCCGCGGCGCGCGGCTGGCCCGGTCCCGCTCGGCGTCCCACAGGCTCGGCAGCCACGTCCACGGCCCGCCGGGGCGCATCGTGTCCAGCACCTCCCGACGCAGCCCCGCCACGTCCGCCCACAGCTCGTAGTAGGAGTCCGGGTCGTCGCGGCCGTGCTCCAGCCGCAGCGAGCGCGAGCGCCAGAACCCCCGCCACGACACCCGGACGACGCCGCGGCCGAGCTCGCGCAGGGCCGCGGCGACGTGGTCGGCCAGCCCCGCGGTGTCGGCGTCCACGGCCCCGTCCACGCCGATGCGCGCACCGGCGGGCAGCGCGGCGGCCCAGCGTCGTGCGAAGTCCTCCGGCGCCGTGGGGCGGAACGCGCCGCCGCGGGCGCCGCTCAGGCCGACAGCCGCTGCTTGACCTCGGCCAGCGACGGGTTGGTGGCCGCGCTGCCGTCGGGGAAGAGCAGCGTGGGCACGGTCTGGTTGCCGCCGTTGACCTGCATGACGAAGTCCGCCGCGTCGGGCTGCTCCTCGATGTTCACCTCGGAGTAGGCGATGCCCTCCCGGTCCATCTGGGTCTTGAGGCGGCGGCAGTAGCCGCACCAGGTCGTCGAGAACATGGTGACGGTGCCGGCGGCGGGGGCCTGCATGGTGCTCTCCTTCGCGTCCGCTGCGCGCGCCGGTGCCTGCCCGGGGCGCGGGTGCCCCGTGGACGGGACCCTCCGGGGCAACCGCCCGGCTCGCCGCCCTCTTCCCGTCGGTGGCGCCTGCCACACTGGCCGGGCCATGGCGACTCCCACCACCTCCCCGAGCGGCCCCGCCCCCGTCGGCGCGGGCCCCGCCCCCGTCACCGCGGACTCCGTGCTGGAGGGCCTCGACCCCGAGCAGCGCCTCGTCGCGACGACCCTGGACGGGCCCGTCTGCGTCCTGGCCGGGGCGGGCACGGGCAAGACGCGGGCCATCACGCACCGGATCGCCTACGGCGTGCACTCCGGGGCGCTGGTGCCGCAGCGGGTGCTCGCGGTGACCTTCACGGCCCGCGCGGCGGGGGAGATGCGCACCCGGCTGCGCGACCTCGGCGTGGCGGGGGTGCAGGCGCGCACCTTCCACGCCGCGGCGCTGCGCCAGCTGCAGTTCTTCTGGCCGCAGGCGGTGGGCGGCTCGCTGCCGTCCCTGCTGGAGCACAAGGCCCCCCTGGTGGCCGACGCCTGCTCGCGCCTGCGCCTGCAGGCCGACCGCGCCCGGGTCCGGGACCTGTCGGCGGAGGTGGAGTGGGCCAAGGTCATGCTCGTCGACGTCGACGACTACGCCGCGCAGGCGGCGCGGCGGGGCCGCGGCGAGCCGGGGGGCCTGGACCTGCAGGCGGTGGCGCGGGTGCTGCGCACCTACGAGGAGGTCAAGGCCGACCGCGGTGCCATCGACTTCGAGGACGTCCTGCTGCTCACCGTCGGGGTCCTCGACGAGCGCCCCGACGTCGCCGCGGCCGTGCGCCAGCAGTACCGCCACTTCGTCGTCGACGAGTACCAGGACGTCTCCCCCCTGCAGCAGCGCCTGCTCGACCTGTGGGTCGGCGGCCGCGAGGACCTGTGCGTGGTGGGTGACGCCAGCCAGACGATCTACTCCTTCGCCGGGGCCACCCCCGAGCACCTGCTGGACTTCCCCCGCCGCCACCCGGGCGCCACGGTCGTCAAGCTCGTGCGCGACTACCGCTCCACGCCGCAGGTCGTGGGCTTCGCCAACACCGTGCTGTCGCAGGCCACCGGCGCCGCCGCCCGCGCGCGCCTGGAGCTGGTGGCCCAGCGCCCGCCCGGCCCGGCGCCGACCTTCACCGCCTACGACGACGACGTCGCGGAGGCCGCCGGGGTCGCCGCGCGCATCGCCAAGGCCGTCCGCGCCGGCCGCCCGGCCCGCGAGGTCGCCGTCCTCTTCCGCACCAACGGGCAGTCGCAGGCGCTGGAGCAGGCCCTGGCCGACGCCGGCGTGCCGTACGTGCTGCGCGGCGGGGAGCGGTTCTTCTCCCGCCGCGAGGTCCGCGACGCCGTCGTGCTGCTGCGCGGCGCCGCCCGCGCCCAGGCCCCCGGCAGCGAGCTCGGCGCCGAGGTCCGCGACGTGCTGGGCTCGGCGGGCTGGTCCGAGCGCGCCCCGGGCGCCACCGGGGCCGTGCGCGACCGCTGGGAGTCCCTGCAGGCCCTCGTCGTCCTCGCCGACGACCTGGCGGTCAAGCGCCCCGGATCGGTGCTGTCGGACCTGGTGGCCGAGCTCGACGAGCGCGCCTCCGCCCAGCACGCCCCCACCGTCGACGGCGTGACGCTGGCCTCGCTGCACGCCGCCAAGGGCCTGGAGTGGGACGTCGTGCACCTGGTGGGCGTCAGCGAGGGCCTGCTGCCGATCTCCTTCGCCGACACCCCCGACGACGTGGAGGAGGAGCGCCGCCTGCTCTACGTGGGCGTCACCCGCGCCCGCGAGGAGGTCCACGTCTCCTGGGCCGCGGCGCGCACGCCCGGCGGCCGGGCCTCCCGCTCGCCCTCCCGGTTCCTCGACGGCGTCGGTGCAGCACGGGTTCGTCGCCGAGCAGCTGCGCGTCGCGCTGCTCACCG
>NZ_BAABIL010000499.1:0-5931 GCF_039542765.1 Kineococcus glutinatus | reverse complement strand
CTCGGGGAGGCGGAGCGGGCGCTGGAGGCGGTGGTGGGGGCCGCGCAGGAGGCCGTGGAGGCCGGCCGGCGGGAGGCCGCGGCGCTGGAGCGGGCGCTGCTGGTGGCCCGGGCGGACATCGACGCCGCCGAGGACTTCATCGCCACCCGTCGCGGCGCGGTCGGCGGCCCGGCCCGCACCCGGCTGGCGGAGGCCCGGCGCCACCACGCGCAGGCCGTCGCCCTGCAGGTGCAGGACCCGCGCGCGGCCCGGCAGCTCGCCGAGCGCGCCGACGCGCTGGCGCAGCTGGCCGCCGAGCTGGCCCGGGCCGACGTGGACGGCTGGTGGTCGGACGTGCCGGGCGGCGGATACGGCGTCCGGCGGGGGGGCCACGGCGGTGGCGCGGACGTCGGGGCGCAGGTGCTGGGGGCGGTCCTGGGCGGCATCCTCGCCGGTGGCGCCGGGCACCGGCCCGGCCGACGCAGCTCCGGCTGGGGTGGTGGCTTCGGTGGTGGCTTCGGTGGTGGCTTCGGTGGTGGCTTCGGCGGTGGGTCGGGCGGTGGGTCGGGCGGTGGCGGCTCGTTCGGCGGCTCCGGCGGCGGCGGGCGCTTCTAGCCTGCGGCTGCGGACCCCGCGCCGTCACGGCATGCTGCCCCGCGGACACCTCGTCAACGAGCAGCGACGTCGATCGGCGCCGGGACACCGGCCGGGAGGAGCACCACCGTGGCGGAGAAGCAGTCGATCCTGGGCCGCATCGCGCAGCTGACGCGCGCCAACATCAACGCCTTCATCGACTCGGCCGAGGACCCGCAGAAGATGCTCGACCAGATGATCCGCGACTACAGCGCCAGCATCCGCGACGCCGAGGGGGCGATCGCCCAGACGATCGGCAACCTGCGCCTCGCCGAGCAGGACCGCGACGAGGACGAGGCCGCGGTGCGGGAGTGGGGCGCCAAGGCGGCCGCCGCCTCCCGCAAGGCGGACGAGCTGCGGGCGGCGGGGCGCACCGCGGAGGCCGACCGCTTCGACGAGCTGGCCAAGGTCGCGCTCAAGCGGCAGATCTCCTTCGAGAAGGAGGTCTCCGACGCAGGCCCCCAGATCGCGGCGCAGACCGAGGTCGTGGACAAGCTGAAGTCCGGGCTGGAGGGCATGCGGGCCAAGCTGGACGAGCTGCGGACCAAGCGGGACCAGCTCGTGGCGCGCGCCAAGGCCGCCGAGGCGCAGGCGCGGGTGCACGAGGCCCTGGGGTCCGTCAACGTGCTGGACCCCACCTCCGACCTGGCCCGCTTCGAGGACCGGATCCGGCGGGAGGAGGCCCGCGTGGCCGGTCAGGCCGAGCTGCAGGCCGACTCCCTGGAGTCCCGGTTCGCCAGCCTGGAGGACGACGCGGCCGACCTCGACGTGGAGGCGCGCCTCGCCGCCCTCAAGGCCGGCGGCTGAGGGTCAGCGGGACTCGGCGGCCAGCACCGCGGCGCCGATGATGCCCGCGTCGTTGCGCAGCGACGCGGGCACGATCGGGGTGCGCAGGTCGAGCAGCGGCAGGAACTTCTCGTGCTTCTTGCTGACGCCGCCGCCGACCACGATGAGGTCGGGCCAGAGCAGGTCCTCGACGTGCTTGTAATAGCGCTGCAGCCGCTTGGCCCACTGCTCCCACGTGAGGTCGTGCCGCTCCCGGGCGGAGTCGGCGGCCTTCTTCTCGGCGTCGTGGCCGTCGATCTCCAGGTGGCCGAGCTCGGTGTTGGGCACCAGGGTGCCGTCGACGATGAGGGCGCTGCCGATGCCGGTGCCCAGCGTCGTCACGAGCACCACGCCCTTGACGCCGCGGGCCGCCCCGTAGCGGGCCTCCGCGAGCCCGGCGGCGTCGGCGTCGTTGACGACGAGCACCTTGCGGCCCAGCGCGTCGGTGAAGACCTGCTCGGCGTCGGTGCCGATCCAGGACGCGTCGACGTTGGCGGCCGTGCGGGTGATGCCGTGCTGCACGACGGCGGGGAACGTGATGCCCACGGGGCCGCCGACGTCGGGGAAGGACGCCACGGCGGTGGCGACCACGGGTGCGATGCTCGCCGGGTCGGCGGCCTGCGGGGTGGGGATGCGCACCCGCTCGGCGGCGAAGGTGCCGCCCGCGAGGTCCACGGGGGCCGCCTTGATCCCCGAGCCGCCGATGTCCACCCCGAGGCCTCGGGGGTTCGGTGTCGCCGCGGGGGCGGGGCCGGAGGTGCTGGTCGTCGTCGCCACGGGGGGAGCCTACGACCCCCCTGCCGCCGCGGCGCGGCGCCACCCGCGGTGCCGGTCAGCGCCGGCGCCGCCGCGGGGAACCGTCCACCGGCAGCAGCACCCACAGCACCAGGTAGAGCAGCACCTGCGGCCCCGGCAGCAGGCAGGAGACGAGGAACAGCACCCGCACGAGGGTGGGGCTGACGCCGAAGCGGCGCGCCAGCGCGGCGCAGACCCCCGCGACGACGCGGCCGTGGCGGGGACGGGCGAGCTCGGACACGGACTCCTCCTGGTGGCTGCCGGTGCCCGTGCAACGCGCCGCGCGGCCCCGCGGTGCCCGTGGTGCGGCCGACGCCTCCGGCGGGTCATGGCAGCGTGAGGACCTCCGCGCCGGTCCCGGTCACGACGAGGGTGTGCTCGAACTGCGCCGTCCGCCGGCGGTCCCTGGTCACCACCGTCCAGCCGTCGTCCCACATCTCCCACTCGTGGGTGCCCAGGGTGAGCATCGGCTCGATGGTGAACACCATGCCCGGCTCCATGACGGTGGCGTGCTCGGGCGCGGCGTCGTAGTGCGGGATGACGAGGCCGGTGTGGAAGGCGGGCCCGACGCCGTGGCCGGTGAACTCCCGCACCACGCCGTAGCCGAAGCGCCTGGCGTACGCCTCGACGACCCGGCCGAGGACGTTGACCGCCCGGCCCGGCACCACGGCCCCGATCGCGCGGTCGAGCGCGGTGCGGGTGCGCTCGACGAGCAGGCGGGACTCCTCGTCGACCTCGCCGACGAGGTAGGTGGCGTTGGTGTCGCCGTGCACGCCCCCGACGTACGCGGTGACGTCGATGTTCACGATGTCGCCCTCGCGCAGCACCGTGGAGTCGGGGATCCCGTGGCAGACGACCTCGTTGACGCTGGTGCAGCACGACTTGGGGAACCCGCGGTACCCCAGGGTGGAGGGGTAGGCGCGGTGGTCGAGCAGGTACTCGTGCGCCACCCGGTCCAGCTCGTCGGTCGTCACCCCGGGGCGGACGTGCTCGGCGGCCGCGGCCATCGCGCGCGCGGCGATCCGCCCCGCGACGCGGATGCGCTCGACGGTCCCGGCGTCCAGCACGTCGGGGCCCTCGTAGCGGCGCGGCGCGGGCCGGTCGACGTACTCGGGGCGCTCCACGTCCGCGGGCACCGGCCGGCGCGGGCTGAGGACTCCGGGGACGAGCGGGGTGGCGACGGGCATGCCCGCGAGTCTAGGGAGGCGCCCGCGCGGGGGCCGGTCCACGATGGGCCCATGAGCGAGCGCGCCTTCTACTACAACGTCCGCACCGGTGCGGTGGAGGAGGTCGAGCGCAAGAGCCAGGCCAAGGACCTCATGGGCCCCTACGGCACCCGCGAGGAGGCCTCCGCCGCGCTGGCCACGGCCCGCGCCCGCACCGAGGCGTGGGACGCCGAGGACGCCGAGGAGGGCTGACCCCCGCCCGGCGGTGCGGCGGGTCGGGGTCGCGCCAGGGGTTCCCCCCATCGACACGGGGGTCCGGCCCTGATGCACTGCGGGCAGCGTCCACCACAGGATGGATGCGCGCGCCCCGCCCGGTGCGCAGGATGGCCGGAACGCCGCGGGCTCCCGGCTCGTCCTGAGACCGGGGAGGGCGCACCGCCCGAGCACCACCGCAGCACCGGATCCGAGGGGAAGTCGATGTCGGAGTCGCTGGACCTGAGCAAGCCGCTGGCCCCACCGGCGGCACCCGCCGCCGCAGCCGCCCCGGACCTGCAGCTCACGCCCCCCGCCCCGGTGCCCGTCATCGCCGACGACCAGGCGCAGGGGATGATCCCCCTCGACGAGACCACCCGGGCGGACCTGGCGCGCAAGGCGCAGGCCTTCGTGGAGGACCTCGCGGCGCAGGACCCGCGCAGCCCGGCCTTCCAGAAGCGCGTCGACGACATCGTGCGCATGGGCGAGCAGGAGGTGCGGGCCTCCGCGCAGGCGTCCAACCGGATGCTGGAGCGCCCCGCCTCGGCGCTGGCCGGCGCCAAGGGCGCCAAGGCCGCCGGCCCCGGCGCCGACGCGCAGGTGAAGGTCGCCAACACCCTGCTGGAGCTGCGCCGCACGGTCACCGACCTCGACCCCGGCCGCGCCGACCTCAGGGGCGCCAAGAAGCTGCTCGGCGTCATCCCGATGGGCGGCAAGATCCAGCGCTACTTCGAGCGCTACCAGTCGGCGCAGTCGCAGCTGGACGCCATCATCAAGGCGCTGGCCTCCGGGCAGGACGAGCTGCGCAAGGACAACGCCTCCATCGAGCAGGAGAAGGCGAACCTCTGGGCGACGATGGGCAAGCTCACCGAGTACGCCACCCTCGCCAAGGCGCTGGACGCGGCGACGGTCCAGAAGGTCGAGCAGCTGCGGGCGACGAACCCGCAGGCCGCCGACGCGCTCACCGCCGACGCGCTGTTCCCCATCCGCCAGCGCCACCAGGACCTGCTGACCCAGCTGTCGGTCAGCGTGCAGGGCTACCTGGCGATGGACCTGGTGCGCAAGAACAACATCGAGCTCATCAAGGGCGTCGACCGGGCCCAGACGACGACGGTGGCCGCGCTGCGCACCGCCGTGATCGTCGCGCAGGCCCTGGCCAACCAGCGCCTCGTGCTGGACCAGATCAACGCCCTCAACACGACGACCAACCAGATGATCCTGTCCACCAGCGAGATGCTCAAGCAGCAGACCGCGCAGATCCACCAGCAGGCGGCCAGCTCCACGGTGGACGTCGCGACGCTGCAGCGGGCGTTCGACAACGTCTTCGCGACGATGGACGCGATCGACACCTTCAAGGCGCAGGCGGTGAGCAGCATGGCCACCACGGTCGACGCCCTCGAGGGCCAGGTGAACCGCTCCCGCTCCTACCTGGAGCGGGTGCGCTCGCAGGAGGAGGAGCGGTGAGCACCCCGGCGTCCCTGCGGCGGCGCGGCCGCCCGGTGCGGGCCTCGGCCGCCCCCTCGGAGGTGGTGAGCCGCCGGCTGCGCAGCAAGCGGTGGAAGACCGCCAACAGCTGGTGGCTCGTGATGCCGGCGCTCGGCGGGGTGTTCCTGTCCTGGATCGCGTTCCTCTACATGGGCGTCAAGGGCCACCGGGCGCGCTGGGTGCTGGCCAGCCTGGGCTACCTGCTGGTGGCCGGCGCCGCGCTGGGCCTGGTGGCGCAGCAGACGGCGGTGGCGACCTTCTTCGGAGTCTTCCTGGCCTTCGCGGGCTGGGGCGGAGGGCTGGTGCACTCGGTCATGGCGAACCCGACCTGGCTGCGGATCAAGGCGGCCCTGGGCATCGAGCCGGAGGCGCCGCCGGTCCCCGCGGCCCCCGCGGCACCGCCCACCCCGGCCGAGCTCGTGGCCCGGCTGGAGGAGGACCTGCGCGCCGTCGTGCGCCGCGCCAACGCGGCGGGCGGGCGGCTGCCGGACGGTGCGGTGCCGAGGATCCGCGAGATCGAGGACGTGCTGCGCCCGCTGCTGGCCCGCGCCCGCAGCCGCCGGCCCGACGCGGAGGCCATGCACAACCTGGAGGCCATCGTGCGGGAGTACCTGCCCGGCGCCCTGGACCGCTACCTGGACCTGCCGCCGCAGCTGGCCCTCACCAGCCGCACCAGCGCCGGCACCACGCCCGCCGAGGAGCTGCTCAACCAGCTGGGCCTGCTGCAGGAGGGCGCCCAGCAGCTGCAGCAGGCGGTCGTGGAGTCCGACGTGCAGGCGCTGGCCACGCAGGGGCG
>NZ_BAABIL010000498.1:0-2974 GCF_039542765.1 Kineococcus glutinatus | reverse complement strand
GGTGGCCTCCTCCGCCTCACGGGCCGGCGCGGCGCTGTTCGTCGCCGGGTTCGGGGTGCGGGCGCGGCCGCTGCGGTGGCTGGGGGGCCGGGGGGTGGTGGCGCTGCAGGTGCCGGTGCGCGCCGGCGGGGTGCGCCTGGTGGGTGAGCAGGTGGTGGGCGCCGCGCACGCGCAGGGGTTGCAGGTGCACGTGTGGACGGTGGACGCGCCCGCGCAGATGCACGCCCTGCTGGACGTCGGGGTGGACGGCATCATCACCGACCGCGCCGACGTGCTGCGCGACGTGCTGCGCGCGCGGGGGCAGTGGTCGGCGTGAGCGACGGCGGTGCGCAGCACCCGGCGACGGGCCGGGACACGACGGGCCGGGACACGACGGGCCGGGACACGACGGGGCGGGACACGACGGGGCGGGGGTCGCTGACCGATCCGCTGCGGCGGGCACGGCGGAGCTGGTACGTCTACGACTGGGCGAACTCCGCCTACGTCACCACGAGCGCGGCGGTGCTCTTCGGGCCGTACCTGACGTCGGTGGCGCGGCGCGCGGCGTGCGGTGACCTCGCCGCCGGGCAGGAGTGCACCGCGCGGCTGTCGCTGCTGGGGCTGCCGGTGGCGCCGGGGTCGCTGGCGCTGTACGCGGTGACGGCGGCCACGGTGCTGTCGGCGCTGCTGCTGCCGCTGGTGGGGGCGCTGGTGGACCGCAGCGACCACCGGCACCGGTGGCTGGGCGTGCTGGCGTGGGCGGGTGCGGCGGCCGCGGCGTCGATGGTGGCGGTGTCCGGCACCCGCTGGCAGCTGGGGGTGGTGCTGCTGGTGGTGGCCACCGCGTGCCTGGCCAGCTCCCTGGTGGTGTACGACGCGCTGCTGTGCGACGTGTCACCACCGGCGCTGCGGGACCGGACCTCCTCGCGCGGCTGGGCGCTGGGGTACCTGGCGGGTTTCGCCCTGCTCGGGGCGGACCTGGCGCTGGTGTCCGCCCCGCAGGCGGTGGGGCTGGACACCGAGGGCGCGGTGCGGGTGTCGCTGGCGGTGGCGGGGCTGTGGTGGGCGGTGTTCACGCTGGTACCGGTGTGGGGGTTGCGGCGGTTGCCGCGGCGGGCCCCGCAGCCGGCGGCGGTGCTCGTGGCCCGCCAGGCCGGCAGCGGGCCGCTGGCGCCGCTGCGGCAGCTGGTGCGCACGGTGCGGGGGCTGGGGCGGTACCGGCAGGCGCGGCGCTTCCTGGTGGCGTACCTGGTCTTCAACGACGGCATCCAGACGGTCATCTACGCGGCGAGCATCTACGGGCAGGAGCAGCTGGGTTTCGACCAGTCGCAGCTGATCACCACGATCCTGCTGGTGCAGGGGGTGGCCTTCGTCGGGGCGCTGCTGTTCGGGCAGGTCGCGGTGCGGGTGGGGGCCAAGCGCACCGTGCTGGCCGGGCTGGTGCTGTGGGTGGTGGTGCTGGCGGCGGCGCTGGGGTTGCGCCCGGGGCAGTTCGGGGCGTGGCTGGTGCTGGGGGTGGGCATCGGGCTGGTGCTGGGCGGCACGCAGGCGCTGGCGCGCTCGATGTTCAGCCAGCTCGTGCCCGCCGGGCAGGAGGCGGAATTCTTCAGCCTGTACCAGGCCGGCGAGCGCGGGACGAGCTGGGCGGGCACTCTGGTGTTCGGGCTGGTGTTCCAGCTCACCGGTTCCTACCGGCCGGCGCTGGCTGCGCTGGTGGCGTTCTTCGCGGTGGGTGCGCTGCTGCTGGCGCGGGTGGACGTGGCGGCGGGAGCGGCGCAGGCCGCGGCGGGTGCACGACCGCAGGACGGCGCCGACCTGCCGGGGGCGGCAGGCGCGGCCGGATCCGTGGCGCGTTGAGGTGGCGCGCCGAGGCGGGGTGCTCGGGTGGGGTGCTCGGGTGGGGCGCGTGACGGGGTGAGGAGGCGTCGCGTGCGGCGAGGCGGTGTCCCGGCGCCAGCCCTCGAGGGACCGGCGGGGTGGCAGGGGCGGGCGGTGCCGGTGGGACGGGCGCGGCGAGGGTGCCGCACCGGGCACACGACGTTCACACCGTCGGCGCAGTGCGGGCGGAACACCCTCCGCCGTGTCCGCGTTCAATCAAGTGGAACCTCTCCAGACTGTCCAGCGATCCGGGCTGCGGTGGAGGGGATCGTCGGGAGGTGTGTTATGAGCGAGCGCAACCTGCGGGGCAGCCGCCTGGGAGCCGCGAGCCTGGAGAGCGAGTCGGGTGTCGAGCCGGCCGAGCGCCAGCGCGTCACCTACCACTGCCCGCACGGGCACGTGGTCGTGGTACCGATGTCGGTGGAGGCCGAGGTGCCGCCGGTGTGGGAGTGCCGCTGCGGCGCGGAGGCGCTGCGCGACGACGCCGAGGCGCCGGAGAAGAAGGCGTCGCGTCCGGCGCGCACCCATTGGGACATGCTGCTGGAGCGGCGCACCATCGCCGAGCTGGAGGTCCTGCTCGACGAGCGCCTGGCGCTGCTGCGCAGCGGACAGCTGCGGCGCAGCGCCTGAGCGGCGCCCGCCCCGACAGCACCGGAGCGGTCACCGGGCCCTGCCCGGTGACGACCCACGACGACGGCCGGTCCCCGCGGGGGCCGGCCGTCGTCGTGTCCGGCCGGGTCAGCGCCCGGGCCGGGGTCCGTCCACGTCGGGGTCGACGACCTCGCCCTCCACGACCTCGCCCTCCACGAGCTCGCCCTCCACGACCTGCCCTGCCGCGCCGTCCCGCTCCGCGGGGCCCGGCCGCCGGGTCGCACCGCGTGCCGGGCCGCGCCCTGCGCGATCCCCGGCGTCGGTGGGTGCCACGTGCACCTCCCCCACGACCAGCCGCCCGCCACCGGAGGCGGCCACCGCCCGGGCCAGGCGTCGTCGCAGCCACCCCTGCCCGGCCCCGGCCAGCCCACGGCGCACCGGCGGCAGCAGCAGCAGGCCCGCCGCCGCATCGGTGAGCAGGCCGGGGAACAGCAGCAGCAGACCGGCCCCGGCCGCCGCGGCCGTC
>NZ_BAABIL010000497.1:0-1984 GCF_039542765.1 Kineococcus glutinatus | reverse complement strand
GCAGGTGAACCTGGTCAGCACCCTCGACGGTGACGAGTTCACCGTCTTCGCCCCGGTCGAGGACGCCTTCGCGCGGCTGGCGGCCGTCGCGGAGCGGTTGCGGCTCGCGCACCCGGGTGCGACGGACATCTCGGCGGGCATGAGCGGGGACCTGGAGCAGGCCGTGGCGTGCGGTGCCACGCTCCTGCGTGTCGGCAGCGCGATCCTGGGCCCGCGTCCGCCGGCGCGGTAACCTCGGCCACTGTCCGACCACACCGCGGTGGCGCCGGTCGTGCCCCGGAGGGCCGGCGCGCCGCCGTCGACGAACTCGAGGAGCTGACGATGGCCGGCGCGCTGCGCAAGACGATGGTCTACCTCGGCCTGGCCGAGGACGACCGCTACGAGGCCGACGAGCTCGTCGAGGACGAGCCGCAGCCCCAGCCGCAGCGCAAGCCGGTGCTCGCCGAGCCCCGCACGGCGCCGGAGCACCGGTCGGAGCACCGGCCCGTGACCGAGCTGCGACCCGAGAGCGTTCCGTCCCAGGTGACCCCGATCAGGAGGCAGGTGGCGCAGGTGGTGCCTCAGTCGAGCGCTCCGGAGCTGCACAGGATCACGACGATCCACCCCCGCACGTACAACGAGGCCAAGACCATCGGCGAGAGCTTCCGCCAGGGCGTCCCGGTGATCATGAACCTCACGGACATGGACGACTCCGACGCCAAGCGGCTCGTGGACTTCTCGGCGGGGCTCATCTTCGGGCTGCACGGCTCCATCGAGCGCATCACCAGCAAGGTGTTCCTCCTGTCGCCGCAGAACGTCCAGGTGGCGGCCCAGGAGGAGGAACGCCCGGTGGAGCGCACCTTCTTCAACCAGTCCTGACACCCGCTCGGCTGCGCCGGCCGGGTGGGTCCGGCCTCCCGCGGCCGCGGGGGACGGCACGATCGGGGAGGATGGTCGGGTGTCCGCCGTGCGCGCTCTGCTCGAGCTGCTCGTCCTGCTGTTCCTGCTCAGCCTCGTTGGTCGCATGATCTTCGACTGGGTCCAGGTGTTCTCGCGCAGCTTCCGCCCCCGTGGGCCGGTGCTGGTGCTGGCCGAGGGTGTCTACACCGTCACCGATCCACCGCTGCGCGCCCTGCGCAAGGTCCTGCCGCCGGTGCGGCTGGGTGCGGTGAGCCTCGACCTGGGCTTCATGGTGCTCGTCTTCGCCTGCTGGGTGGTCATGGGCCTGCTCTGAGCCGTCTCGATCTCCGCCCGTGCCCCGGTTGGGCTAGCGTGGAGATCAGTCCCGGCCAGAGGGGCCGGCTCGTCGGCGAGGTGGAACGAGGATGACGCTGACTCCCGAGGACGTGGTCAACAAGCGCTTCAACGCCACCCGGGTCCGTGAGGGGTACGCGCAGGAGGAGGTCGACGACTTCCTCGACGAGGTGGTCGAGGAGCTGCGTCGGCTCAACGCCGAGAGCGACGACCTGCGCGAGAGGTTGCGCCAGGCGGAGCAGCGCGTCGCCGAGCTCAGCCGCGCGCAGGCCGCCGGTGACGGTGCACCTGCGGTGCAGGCCCCTGCGGCGGCGCCCGTCCCCGCGGCTGCCGCGCCCGCGGTGTCGCCGGACGACGTGCAGCACGCCGCCGGCATCCTGGCGATGGCCCAGCGGTTGCACGACGAGTACGTGCGCGGCGCGGAGTCGCAGCGCGACCGCATCGTCTCCGACGCGCAGGCGCGGGCCGAGCAGCTCGTCGCGGAGGCGCAGGGGGCCGCGGACCAGCTGGTGTCCGGCGCGCACGAGGAGCGCGACCGGACGCTGGGCCGGCTGCAGGGCGAGCGCCTGGACCTGGAGTCGGCGATCGGCCAGCTGCGGGACTTCGAGCGCACCTCCCGCGGCCGGTTGACGGAGTTCTTCCAGAACCAGCTGGCCGAGCTGGAACGTCGCGAGCCCGTGGTGGCCCAGGCGCTGCCCGGTGCCCCGGGGGGAGCTGCGGGGGCACAGGTCGGCGCGCAGCCGGAGCCGGC
>NZ_BAABIL010000496.1:0-2379 GCF_039542765.1 Kineococcus glutinatus | reverse complement strand
CTCGGGGTGCTCGGGCCGGGGAGCGGGGGCGCTGCGGGCTGGGCTGCTGGGCTCGGACATGACCCTCTCCCGATCGGCAGCCGGCCGCCGGTCCTGAAGCCCGCGCCCCCGTCCCGGACCGCGCGGGCCACCGGGGGCCGCCGGGCGTGGCGTCCCCCGCGGCCGGGGCCTGCGGGTAGTGTCCAGCGGACGGTCAGCGCGCCTGCCCGCTCGACGACGACGGCCCAGGGCCTGCGAGGAGGACCACCCCGTGCGCACGACGAGCGAAGCCCCTCTGGTCGCCCCGGCGACGAGCGGCAACCTCACGGACTGCGTCGTGGACGCCGCCCGCAACGCGCCCGAGCGCACCGCCGTGCGCCGCAAGGGGCCCGACGGGCGCTGGCAGGACGTCACCGCGGCGCAGTTCCTGACCGACGTCACGACGGTGGCCAAGGGTCTGCTCGCCGCCGGCGTGCGACCCGGCGACCGGGTGGGGCTGATGTCGCGCACCCGCTACGAGTGGACCGTCACCGACGTGGCGGTGTGGTTCGCCGGGGCCGTGACGGTGCCGGTCTACGAGACCTCCTCGGCCGAGCAGGTGGCGTGGATCCTCTCCGACGCGGCAGCGGTGGCCTGCATCGTGGAGACGACGGCCAACGCGGGCACGGTGGCCGGCCTGCGCGGCCGGCTGCCGCAGCTGCGCGACGTCTGGACCCTCGACTCCGGGGCCCTGGAGGACCTGCGCGCGGCCGGGCGCGACGTGCTCGACTCCGAGCTGGAGGAACGCCGTCGCGCCGTGCGCCCCGGCGACCCGGCGACGGTCATCTACACCTCCGGCACGACGGGCCGTCCCAAGGGCTGCGTGCTGGAGCACCGCCACTTCCTCGACCTGGTGCGCAACGCCGACGCGGCCATCGCCGACGTGACGCGCGCACCGGGGGCGACCACCCTGGTCTTCCTCCCCCTCGCGCACGTCTTCGCCCGCTTCGTGCAGGTGCTCTGCCTCGGCTGCGGCATCCCGCTGGGGCACACCCCGGACACCAAGGACCTCGTCGCCGACCTCGGCACCTTCCGCCCGACGTTCCTGCTGGCCGTGCCGCGGGTGTTCCAGAAGGTCTACAACAGCGCCGAGCAGGGCGCCGCCGCCGGCGGCCCGATGAAGGCGCGGATCTTCGCGGCGGCCGCCGCCACCGCCGTCGAGCACAGCCGCGCGCGCGACGGCGCCGGCCCCGGCGTGCTGCTGCGCGCCCGGCACGCCGTCTTCGACCGCCTCGTCTACGCCAAGCTGCGCGCCCGCCTGGGCGGGCGGCTGCAGTACGCCATCTCCGGCGGCGCACCGATGGGCGAGCGCCTCGCCCACTTCTTCCGCGGCGCCGGTCTCGTCGTCCTGGAGGGCTACGGGCTCACCGAGACCGCCGCCCCGCTCGCCGTCAACCGCCCCGCCCGGATCAAGATCGGCACCGTGGGCGTGCCGCTGCCCGGGGTCGACGTGGCCGTCGCCGCCGACGGGGAGGTGCTCGTGCGGGGGATCAACGTCTTCGCGGAGTACCTGCACGCCCCCGAGGCCACCGCCGCCGCCTTCCGGGACGGCTGGTTCCTCACCGGCGACCTCGGCGAGCTGGACGACGAGGGCTTCCTGCGCATCACCGGGCGCAAGAAGGAGATCCTCGTGACCGCGGGGGGCAAGAACGTGGCGCCCGCCCCGCTGGAGGACCAGCTGCGCGCCCACCCCCTCATCTCCCAGGCCGTCGTCGTGGGCGACCAGCGGCCCTACGTCGCGTGCCTGCTCTCCCTCGACCCGGACATGCTGCCGGTGTGGGGCGCCAACCACGGCAAGCCCGGCCTCGACGTGGCCACCGCCCGCCGGGACGCCGACGTGCTGGCCGAGCTGCAGCGGGCCGTGGACGCCGCCAACGCCAGCGTCAGCCGCGCGGAGTCCATCCGCCGCTTCCGCGTGCTCGGCGACGACCTCACCGTGGACAACGGGTTCCTCACGCCGTCGCTGAAGGTGAAGCGGGATGCGGTGCTCACGGCCCACGGCGCGGAGGTCGAGGCGCTCTACGGCGCGCCGTGACGGCAGCGGGCACGCCCACCACGTCCGGCTCGGGCACGCGGTGGCCCCTGGTGCTGGCCGCCTGGTGCGCGCTGCTCGCGCTCGCCACCCACAGCGTGGTCCGCTACCGGTGGTGGCTCGTCGCGGGTTACGTGCTGGTCGCCGCGGTGCTCGTGCCGGTGGCCCGCGCCGCGGCGCGCGACCGCGAGCGGGCCGGTGCGCGAGGCACCCCGGTGCTCGCGGCGGCGGCCCTGGCGGCGGGGGCGCTCGTCCACGTCGCGGTCCCGGCCTTCTCCTACCTGCCCGCCGCCCGGCTGCGCCACGTCCTCGCCGGGCTCGCCGGCGTC
>NZ_BAABIL010000495.1:0-7063 GCF_039542765.1 Kineococcus glutinatus | reverse complement strand
GCCGCGCTCCGCTCACGGGCGCAGGTTACCGGGCGTCGCGGTGCCCGGCGGGCAGCCCGGCACCGCCAGCGCGGCGCTCCCGCCGCGCCCCGACCGGAGGACCCCACCGCTCCGGGGTGCTCGGCAGCAGCCGCCACCTCGGGTACCGTCGCGCTCGTGTCTGGTGGTCGGAGGTGCTCGCGCACCGCGTGCGGGGCGATGGCTGTCGCCACGCTGACGTACGTGTACTCCGACTCCACGGCCGTCCTCGGCCCGCTGGCCACCTACGCGGAGCCGCACTCCTACGACCTGTGCGCCGACCACGCCCGCCGCCTGACCGCCCCCCGGGGCTGGGAGGTCGTGCGCCTGGTCCCGCAGGACGGCACCTCGCCCGTGCAGCCGCACGACGACTGGCTGGCGCTGGCCGACGCCGTGCGCGAGCCGCTGACCGCCGCGGCCGACGAACCCGCCGCGGTGCCCGCCGCGCGCCGCGGGCACCTGCGGGTCCTGCGCGACTCCGGGGCCGCCGGCCACGGGGGCACCCAGCCCCGGCGCTGAGCCGCACCGCACCCGCCACCCGGCCGGCCGCTCAAGTGCGGCCCCCCTCCTGCCGATGGGGTGGGGACCCGCAGCTGCCGACGCCGGAGGACCCACGTGCCCGCCACGCCCAGCACCAGCACCGCCCGACGCCCGCGCCGCACCCGCACCCCCCGCACCGCCCCGCCGCTGGGCTCGCTCACCCAGCCCGAGCACCGCGACACCGCCCTCGGCTGCGGTGCCTGCGGCAGCCCGCGCGTCACCCGGCTGTCGATGTCGCTGGCCGACGGCACCCCCGTCACGTTCGTCTCCTGCCACGTCTGCGAGGAGCGCTCCTGGCACGGCAGCGGTGGCGCGCTCAGCGTCGACGCCGTGCTGGACCGCTCCCGCAAGCAGGGCTGAGGCACCGCCGCGCCCCCGGGCCCGCCGCGTCCCGGGGCGCGGCGGGCCGTCCCCGGAGCGGGAGAGGGCGCCCCGCCCTCGCGGCGCGGGCCGCTACGCTCCGGACGTGCCTCCCGCGCTGACCTCCGTCATCAAGGCCTACGACGTCCGCGGCACGGTCCCCGACCAGCTCGACGCCACCGTCGTGCGCGCCATCGGCGCCGCCTTCGCGGACGTGGTGGTCCTGCCCGAGCAGCCGGCCGGCGACCGCCGCGCGGTCATCGGCCACGACATGCGCCCCTCCTCCCCGGAGCTGGTGCGCGCCTTCGCCGACGGCATCGCCTCGCGCGGGGTGGACGTCGTCCTCATCGGGCTGGCCTCCACCGACGGCCTCTACTACGCCAGCGGCGCGCTCGGCGTCCCCGGTGCGATGTTCACCGCCAGCCACAACCCCGCGCGATACAACGGGATCAAGATGTGCCGGGCCGGGGCCAGGCCCGTCGGGCAGGACTCCGGCCTCTCCGCGATCCGGGAGCTGGCGCAGTCCTGGCTCGACGCCGGCCAGGTCCCCGTGCCCGCCGCCACCACGCCCGGCTCGATCACCGAGCGCGACGTGCTGGCCGACTACGCCGCCCACCTGCGCTCCCTCGTCGACCTGTCCGGCATCCGGCCGCTGAAGGTCGTCGTCGACGCGGGCAACGGCATGGCCGGGCACACCGTGCCGGCCGTCCTCGGCACCGCGGCGGGCCTGGCGGGGCTGCCGCTGGAGGTCGTGCCGCTGTACTTCGAGCTGGACGGCACCTTCCCCAACCACGAGGCCAACCCGCTGGAGCCGGCGAACCTGCGCGACCTGCAGGCGGCGGTGCCCGCCCACGGGGCCGACCTCGGCCTGGCCTTCGACGGCGACGCCGACCGCTGCTTCGTCGTCGACGAGCGCGGCGAGCCCGTCAGCCCCAGCGCCGTCACCGCGCTGGTGGCCGAGCGGGAGATCGCCAAGGAGTCCGCCGCGGGCCGCACCGCGGTGGTCATCCACAACCTCATCACCTCCCGCGCCGTGGCGGAGATCGTCACCGAGCGCGGCGGCACGCCGGTGCGCACCCGGGTGGGCCACTCCTTCATCAAGGAGCGGATGGCCGCCGAGGGCGCCGTGTTCGGCGGGGAGCACTCCGCCCACTACTACTTCCGCGACTTCTGGTCCGCCGACACCGGCATGCTGGCCGCCCTGCACGTCCTCGCCGCCGTCGGCGAGCAGGAGCGGCCGCTGTCGCAGCTCGGGGCCCGCTACGAGCGCTACGTCGCCTCCGGTGAGATCAACTCCACCGTCGCCGACGCCGCCGCCGTCAGCGCCTTCGTCGTCGACGTCGTCACCGCCGAGGCCCGCGCCCGCGGGGAGGACCTCGAGGTGGACCGCCTCGACGGCGTCACCGTGACCCACCCGGGCGGGGAGGCGGGGCCGATGTGGTGGTTCAACCTGCGCGCCAGCAACACCGAGCCGCTGCTGCGGCTCAACGCCGAGGGCGCCGACGCCGCGACGATGCAGCGGGTGCGCGACCGCGTCCTGGCCCTCGTCCGCGGTGAGGACGCCGGCTCCCTGCCGGTGCCGGCGGGCGCGGCCGGGGCGGAGGGCGCATCCTGATGCAGGGCTGGGTGCGCGACGTCCTGCGCTGCCCGGTGTGCCGCGGTGGGCTGCGCGACGGCTCGCCCGGCCCGGACGGCGGGCCCGCGCAGCTGGTCTGCACCGGCACCTGCGGCAGCACCTACCCCGTGGTGGACGGCATCCCCGTCCTCCTCGCCGACGAGGCGCGCCCACCCGGCAGCGGTCCGGGCGGTGCGCCACCGATCCCGGGAGGGAGTGAGCGGTGACGGTCGACGACGCGCTGCTGGACGACGCGGAGGCGCTGGCGGCGGCCGACCGCTCCGCCGTGCTGCGCACCCTGGCCACCGCGGGGGCGCAGGTGCGCGAGTCCGCGGCCCTGGCCACCGACGCCGGCATCGCGCGGCTCGCCGAGGAGGGCCGGCCCCGTGCCGTCGTCGTGGCGTCCCTGGGGGGCTCCTCGGTCGTCGCGGACGTCCTCACCGCGCTGGCCGGGCGGGCCTGCTCGGTGCCCGTCGTGGTGCGCCGCGGCGGGCCGCTGCCGGCGTGGGTGGGCCCCCTGGACCTCGTCATCGCCGTCTCGCTGTCCGGGCGCGCCGCCGGGCCGCTGGCGCTGGCCGCCGAGGCCGCCCGCCGCGGTGCGCGGGTGGGCGGCGACGCGGCGGACGGCTCCCCGCTGGCCGAGGTGGGCTCGCGCGGGGGCAACGTCCAGGTCGGCGTGGCCCGCGGCCCCCGCTGGGACGAGACCGCCGCGCAGCGCACCTCCCGAGGCGCGCTGTGGTCGCTGCTGGTGCCCGTGCTGCTGGCCGCCGACGCCCTGGACCTGGTGCGCACCCCGCTGCCCGTGCTGGCCGAGCTCGCCGCCCGGCTCGACGACGAGGCCGAGGCCTGCCGCCCGGCGTCGGAGGCGTTCGTCAACCCCGCCAAGACCCTCGCGCTGGAGCTGGCCGGCAGCGTCCCCGTCGTCCTCGCCGACGGGGACCTGACCGCCGCCGCGGCCGCCCGGGCCGCCTCGATGCTGGCCCGCACGGCGCGGGTGCCGGCGGTGCGGGGCGCGCTGCCCGACGACGCCAGCGAGGTCGTGGCCTCTTTCGGTGGGCCGCTGGCCGCGCCGGGCGGTGAGGACGTCTTCGCCGATCCCTTCCTCGACGCGCCCGCGGGCCCGCGGCTGCGGCTGCTCCTGCTGCGCGACGCCCCCGGCACCGAGGTCGACGCGCTGCCCGGTGTGCACGGGGAACCGGTGCGCGCCGTGGTGGAGGCGGTGGCCGAGACCGCCGCCGAGGCCGGGGTGCGCACCAGCGAGGTGGTCGCCGACCCCGGTCAGCCCGTGGTGCGGCTGGCCCAGCTCATCGCGCGCACCGACTTCGCCGCCGCCTACCTGGCCCTGGCCTCGGGGATCGACCCCGCCGCGTCCCCGCACGTCGCGGACCTGCGCAGCCGGCTCGGCTGACGAGGCGGGGGCGCGGGCTCCGGCTAGTGCGACCCGCCCGCGGCCCGGGCCTGGCGCCGGTGCAGGGTGAGGTTCAGGACGGTCGCGACGAGCGCGCCGACGATCAGCCCGAGGACGGCGCTGGCCAGCGTGTTGACGAGCCAGCCCAGCAGGCCGCCGAGGGACCCGGTCGCCTCGTGCACCGCCTCCTCCGCGTGGTGCACGGCGCCGTAGAGGGCGTGGAAGCCGAGGTCGTCCGTCCCCACGAGCAGGATGTGACCGCCCACCCACAACATCGCGGCGGTCCCGACCACGGTGAGGGCGGTGAGGAGCTTGGGCATGCCCTTGACCAGGCCGCGGCCGAGGGCGGCCACCGCCTTGCGGGGCAGCGCGGACAGGCGCAGCCCGACGTCGTCCATCTTCACGATCAGGCCGACGACGCCGTAGACCAGGACGGTGATCGCAATGCCGACGACGGCGAGGATCACCGCCCGGGACAGGAACGGCTGGTCGGTCACCTCGTTGAGCGCGATGACCATGATCTCGGCGGAGAGGATGAAGTCGGTGCGCACGGCCCCGGCGACGATGGTGTTCTCGTCGGGCGCCGCCGCCTCGTCGGTGCCGTGGCCGTGGCCGTGCCCGCGCAGCTTGTGCCAGACCTTCTCCGCGCCCTCGAAGCACAGGTAGGCGCCGCCGACCATGAGGATCGGCGTGAGCAGGAACGGCAGGAACTGGCTGAGCAGCAGCACCGCGGGCAGGATGATCAGCAGCTTGTTGCGCAGCGAGCCCAGGGCGATGCGCCGGATGATCGGCAGCTCGCGCTCGGCGGCCAGCCCGTGCACGTACTGCGGCGTGACGGCGGTGTCGTCGACGACGACACCGGCGGCCTTCGCGCTGGCCCGCGCGGCGGCGACGCCGACGTCGTCCACCGAGGCGGCGGCGGCGCGCGCCAGCACCGCCACGTCGTCGAGCAGGGCCACGAGTCCACCGGGCAAGGTGGTTCCCTTCCGTCGGGTCAGCTCTCCACCCGACCGGATCGTCGTCCGGTCGGCACACGTCCTACCCCCGATGGTGCCGCCCACGGGTGTCCCGCGCGACCGCCGGGTCCGGGACCCACCCGGTCGGGTCCCGCGGGAAGGATCCCCGCCGGACCCGTCGTTGCGCCGGGGGACACCCGGCGCAGGGAGGTGGCGTGGCGTTCGTCCGGCTGGCGTTCTTCCCGGGGGCGACCCGCGAGCACTTCGCGGCGGTCGAGGCCGCCGTCGGCGATGTGGCGCCCCCACCGGCGCGGCGGCTGTTCGCGGCGGGTCCCGTCCCCGGCGGGTGGCAGGTCGTGCAGGTGTGGCGGACGGCGGCGGACCTCGAGGAGTTCAACCGCACCGTCTACCTCCCCGCGCTCCGGCGCCTGGGGGCACCGCCGTGGCCGCAGCCGCCGCAGGTGACCGATCTCGAGGCCGCCGTGCTGCTGCCGGAGGAGTACCCGCCCCCGGCGGACGCGGGTCCGGCCGTCGCCGGGAAGGATCCCGGCGGGGCCCGCGGTTACAGTGGAGGAGACCCGGCGCAAGGGGACGCCACGGCCGAGAGGGGCCGCGCCGGTCCGACCCACTGACCCAGTGCGAGAGGACACCCATGCCCACCGAGAGGCCCACCCACGTGGCCGCCACCGACGGCCGCCCCGACTTCCAGGTCGCCGACCTGTCCCTGGCCGGGGCCGGCCGCCACGAGATCCGCCTGGCCGAGCACGAGATGCCCGGCCTGATGTCCCTGCGCGCGGAGTACGCCGACAGCCAGCCGCTGGCCGGCGCCCGCATCGCCGGCTCCCTGCACATGACCGTGCAGACCGCCGTGCTCATCGAGACCCTCACCGCCCTCGGTGCGCAGGTCCGCTGGGCCAGCTGCAACATCTTCTCCACCCAGGACGCCGCGGCCGCCGCCGTCGTCGTCGGCCCGGGCGGCACCGTCGACGCCCCGGCCGGCTCCCCGGTCTTCGCCTGGAAGGGCGAGACGCTCGAGGAGTACTGGGCCTGCGCCGAGCGCATCTTCGACTGGGGCGCCGGTGACGACGGGCAGCCCCTCGGGCCGAACATGATCCTCGACGACGGCGGCGACGCCACGATGCTCGTCCTCAAGGGCGTGGAGTTCGAGGCCGCCGGCGCCGTGCCCGCCGCCACCGAGGACGACTCCGAGGAGTACGCCCTCGTCCTGGAGCTGCTGCGCCGCTCCCTGGCCGCCGACCCGCAGCGCTGGACCCGCACCGCCGCCGGCATCAAGGGCGTCAGCGAGGAGACCACCACCGGCGTGCACCGCCTCGTGGAGTTCCACCGCGCCGGCGTGCTGCCCTTCCCGGCGATCAACGTCAACGACGCCGTGACGAAGTCCAAGTTCGACAACAAGTACGGCACCCGCCACTCCCTGATCGACGGCATCAACCGCGCCACCGACGTCCTCATCGGCGGCAAGGTCGCCCTCGTGGCCGGCTACGGCGACGTCGGCAAGGGCTGCGCGGAGTCGCTGCGCGGGCAGGGCGCCCGGGTGCTGATCACGGAGATCGACCCCATCTGCGCGCTGCAGGCCGCCATGGACGGCTACCAGGTGGTGCGCCTGGACGACGTGGTCGACCAGGTCGACATCGTCGTCACCGCCACCGGCAACAAGGACATCGTCATGGCCTCGCACATGGCGCGGATGAAGCACCAGGCGATCGTCGGCAACATCGGCCACTTCGACAACGAGATCGACATGGCCGGCCTGGCGCGGGTGCCGGGCGTGGAGCGGGTGGAGGTCAAGCCGCAGGTGCACGAGTGGCGCTTCCCCGCCGACGGCGAGCGCCCCGCGCACAGCATCATCGTGCTCAGCGAGGGCCGCCTGCTGAACCTGGGCAACGCCACCGGGCACCCCAGCTTCGTGATGTCCAACTCGTTCTCCAACCAGACCATCGCGCAGATCGAGCTGTTCACCCGCGCGGAGGACTACCCCGTCGGCGTGCACCTGCTGCCCAAGCACCTCGACGAGAAGGTGGCCCGCCTGCACCTGGACGCCCTCGGCGTGCAGCTCACCGAGCTGACCAAGGCGCAGGCCGACTACATCGGCGTCGACGTCGCGGGCCCGTACAAGCCGGACGCTTACCGGTACTGACCCCGGGC
>NZ_BAABIL010000494.1:0-818 GCF_039542765.1 Kineococcus glutinatus | reverse complement strand
CGGGCGCTGGGCGGGCGTCCCGTCGCGCTGCAGCCACTCCCACGTCGCGGAGACCGTGTCCGGGACAGGGCGGCACGACAGCCCGGTGGCCGCAGCGCGGGAGGTGTCGGCCTCCAGGAACCCCGCGAACCCCCCGCGCTCGGGCACCCAGCACGGCAGGTGCGTCCACGGCAGGGCACCGGCCGCGGCGAGGTCGTCCTCGCCGATCCACACCAGCTCCGCGTCCGAGCCGGTCACGCGCACGCAGGCCCCCAGCAGCCCTGCGGTGGTGGTGTGCCCGCTGCGGCAGGCGACGTCGACGGGACCGGCCAGCCCGCCGGCGAGGCCCGACAGCAGCCAGTCCGCCAGGTCGCGGGCGTCGACGAGCTGCAGGGGGCGCTGCGGGCGCCCGGGGGCCACCACCCGCCCGCCGCGGGCGATCCGGGTGAGCCACCACGGCAGGCGGCCGATGTCCTCGTGCGGGCCGAGGACCAGTCCGGCGCGCGCCAGGAGGGCGTCGGGGAAGGCGGCCAGCACCCCCAGCTCGGCGCCGCGCTTGAGCGAGGGGTAGTCCCCGCCGGTGGCCGCCGGGTCGCCCGCCACGAGCGGGGAGTGCTCGTCGACGTGCCGGCCCCACTCGTACACCGACGCGCTGGAGACGTACCCGTAGCGGTCGGCGCAGCCGGCCAGGACCTCGGCCGCGGCGGTGACCACCGCGGGCGCACCGGACCAGGTGTCCACGACGGCGTCCCAGCCGCCGCGCTCGCGCAGGGCGGCGGCGCGGGCCGCGGCCAGGGCGGCGCGATCCGTGCGGTCGGCGTGCACGGCCCGCAGCAGCA
>NZ_BAABIL010000493.1:0-4703 GCF_039542765.1 Kineococcus glutinatus | reverse complement strand
GGTGGTGCTGGGGCAGCTCGCCGGACCGCCCGGGGCGGGGTCGGCGCCGCGTCCGGCGCGGGGGAGGATGGGGGCATGAGCCAGCCGAGCACACCCAGCCACCAGGAGATCAACGAGACCATCCGCTACGCCATGTGGTCGGTGTTCGCGGTGCGCGACAGCGTGGGGGAGGCCCGGGCGGAGGTCACCGCCGAGGTGGAGGCGCTGCTGGCGGAGCTGGCGGGCAAGGGCCTCGTCGTGCGGGGCTTCTACGACGTCGCGGGCCTGCGCGCCGACGCCGACGTCATGGTGTGGTGGCACGCGGAGTCCGTGGAGCTCGTGCAGGAGGCCTACCGGCGGTTGCGGCGCACCCACCTGGGGCGGCACCTGGAGCCGGTGTGGTCCGTCGTGGCGCTGCACCGGCCCGCGGAGTTCAACCGCGGCCACGTGCCGGCGTTCCTGGCGGGGGAGGAGCCCCGTGGCTACCTGTGCGTCTACCCGTTCGTGCGCTCCTACGACTGGTACCTGCTGCCCGAGGACGAGCGCCGGCAGATGCTGCGCGACCACGGCCTCGCGGCCCGGCCGTTCCCCGACGTGCGCGCGAACACCGTGTCCGCCTTCGCCCTCGGCGACTACGAGTGGGTGCTGGCCTTCGAGGCCGACGAGCTGCACCGCATCGTGGACCTGATGCGCGAGCTGCGGAACACCGAGGCGCGCCGCCACGTGCGCGAGGAGGTGCCGTTCTTCACCGGCCCGCGGGTGCCGCTGGCGGAGCTGGTGGCGGAGCTGCCCTGACGCCGGCCGGTCTGCCGCGCGCGTCGGCGGGTGGTCGCGCGCGGGGCCCCTCCCCTCCGTCCGGGGGGCCCCGCGCGCCGTCAGGGGGCCCGCGTCAGCGCGGGCCGGTCGCCGTCCCCCGCCTCAGCGGGGGCCGACCTGCGCGTCGGTGACGTTGTGGTCGAACGTGTCGGCCTCGGCGGTGTGGTCGCGGCCGGTGCTGGCGGCGCCGATGTCGCCGACGTCGGGCTCTTCCTGGGCCAGGCGCTGCTCGATCGTCTCGTGGTCCGGGTCGTCCTCGGTGATGAGCAGGCCCGTGGCGTTGGAGAGGTTGTAATCCGGCTCGAAGGTCTCGCTCTCGTCGTCACCGTCGAGGGTGTCCGTCGCGAGGCCGCGGGGGTCCGCGGGGTTGCCGGGCTGTCCGTCGTCGCCGAGCTGGCTGTCCGCCTGGCGCAGGTCGGGGTCGTGCACGGCATCCAGTTCCGGGTCGATGCCGTTGTCGGGGATCTCGGCGCTCATGCCCCCACCCTGCCCACTCGGCGCGCCGGGCGCACGCCGGGCGCGTGTCCGGGCCGTGGTGCGGGGGGTGGGGCAGACCCCACCGGGAGGAGGTGGGTCAGCTCGGTGGGGCGGTGCCCGTGGCCGGTGCAGGCTGGATGTCCCACCCGCAGCCGAAGGAGCCCGCCGTGTTCAGCAGCATCGCCGCCGCCGTGCTGACCGCCCTGCTCGCCACGGCCGTCGCGGGCAGCTCCGCCGCCGGCAGCTCGGCTCCCGGCAGCGGGGCGCAGGTCGGCGAAGACGTTCCCCCCGCGCACGCCGGGCCCCTGGAGCTGCTCGAGCGGGCCCTCGGCCGCCCGGGAGACCTCCCCGGGCGGCCGTGAGGGGATCCGGGTGTGCGCCGAGCCGGGCGGCCCGTCAGCTCCCGGCCGCGGCGCGCAGGGTCAGCGAGATCCCGTTGATGCAGAAGCGCTGGTCCGTCGGCGTCGGGTACCCCTCGCCCTCGAACACGTGCCCCAGGTGGGAACCGCAGTTCGCGCAGCGCACCTCGGTGCGGACCATGCCCAGGGAGCGGTCCTCGACGAGCTCGACCGCACCCGAGTCCTTCGGGTCGTAGAAGGACGGCCAGCCGCAGTGCGAGGCGAACTTCGTCGTGCTGGTGAACAGCTCGGCGCCGCACGCCCGGCAGGCGTAGACGCCCTCGGTGGTCTCGTCCTCGTACTCGCTGGTCCACGGGCGCTCGGTGCCCGCCAGCCGGAGGACCTGGTACTCCTCCGGGCTGAGCTGGGCGCGCCACTCGGCGTCGGTCTTCTGCACGGCGTAGCGGCGGGTCTGTTCGGTGCTCACGCCCTGCCCAACCCCCGGGCCCGTGCCGGTGTTCCGCCCGCCCCGGTGCTCAGCCCAGCCGCGGCGTCCCCGCGTACAGGTGCAGCACCGGCACGCCGAGGGAGTCGCGGGCGCGGGAGGCCCAGTCGCGGTGGAAGGTGTCCTCCACGGCGTGCACGCGGGTCACGACGACGACCATGCGCGCGCCGTCGGCCACGGCCGCGCGCAGCTCCGCCAGCGGGTCGTCGTCGGTCAGGGCGCCCTCGGCCCGCAGCCCGGCGGCGCGCAGGGCGGCGAGGGAGCGCTCCAGCGCGGTGGCGGCGTCGTGGCGGGCCCGCTCGGGGTCGGGCCGGCCCCGCACGGCGTCGAGGGCTTCGCGCAGCTCGCCGAGGCTGAGGTGGTCCAGCAGGTCGGCCAGCACGTTGCGCTCGGTGTCGGCGGCGACGAGCACCAGGTGGTCGACGTCCTCGCCCTCGTGCAGCCCCGCGATGTGCGCGGCGTCGTCGGCGCCGAGCGCCTCCTCGGTCAGGACGACGATCCGGTCAGTCACTGCGGTCCCCTCGCCGGTGCCGGCCCGCCCGGTGCCGGCCGACTGCGCAGCACGCTACCGGCGACCCCGCGGGGCCGCATCGGGCATGATCGGGCGCATGGGGCAGGGCCTGGGGCCGGGGGCGCGCCGGGCGCCGGCGCAGGGCGCGGTCGGCGCCGGGGCGCTGGCCACGACGGCCGCGGCGACGACGGGGCTGGCGGTGGCGATCGCCCGGTTCGTCGTCACGCCGGTGCGGCACAAGCCCGACGACGTGGAGCTGCTCGAGGTGCGCCCCGACCGGGTGGTGCTGGCCGCCACGGCCCAGACGCGGGCGCCGGGCCGCTACGGGATCTGGACCGGGGGCGGCGCCGGGCACCTGCGGGTCGGCGAGGTCCTCGCCCACGACGAGGCCGCCGGCCGGGTGGAGCGCACCCTGCTCGGCGTCGACCGGGGTGCGCCAGCCCCCGGCCCGGGCCGGTGGAACCAGTACTTCCACTCCGGCACCCCGGCCGGTGCGCTCGGCATCGCGCACACCGACGTCGTCGTGACCTCGCCGGTGGGTGGGCTGCCGGCCTGGTGGGTGCCCGCCGCCGCCGGGGCGCCGCACCCGCCGCAGCGGCGCACGTGCGCGGTGCTGGTGCACGGCCGCGGTGCCACCCGGGAGGAGGCGCTGCGGGCGGTGCCGGTGCTGCACGCCGCGGGCCTGGACGTCCTGGTGCCCAGCTACCGCAACGACGCCGACGGGCCGTCCTCCCCGGCGGGCCGCTACGGCCTGGGCGACACCGAGTGGCACGACGTCGAGGCGGCCGTGCGCTGGGCGCTGGAGCGGGGCGCGGAGCGGGTCGTGCTGGGTGCGTGGTCGATGGGTGGGGCGATCGTGCTGCAGCTGGTGGCCCGCTCGGCGCTGGCGGAGCGGGTGGACGCCCTGGTCCTGGACGGGCCGGTCCTGGACTGGTTCGACGTGCTGGACCACCAGGCGCGGCGCAACCGGCTGCCGGTGGGCCTGGGCCGCTACGGCCTGCGGCTGCTGGCGCACCCGGGTGCGCGGCGCGTCATCGGGGTGGACGGGCCGGTGGACCTGCGCCGGATGGACTGGGTGGCGCGGGCGGAGGAGCTGCGGCTGCCGGTGCTGCTGCTGCACAGCGACGACGACGAGGTGGTGCCCTCGGGGCCCTCGCACCGGCTGGCGGCCGCGCGGCCGGACCTGGTGACGCACGTGCCGAGCAGCGGCGTGTTCCACACCAAGGAGTGGAACCTGGACCCGGCGGCGTGGGAGGCGGCGGTGCTGGGGTTCCTCGCCGCGCACGGGGTGCTGCCGGCGGCCGCTGCGCCCTCCGGGGGATCCGGGGCGGGCCGTCCGGGTGGCTCCACCGGCTGAGCGCTGGACCGGGCGGTCGCCGGGGACGACTACTGGTGCGGGGCTCCCGCCCCGACAAGGGCAAACCCACCGCGAGGTGGGGACGCAAAGCCACGGGGCCTCCCGCCGCGACCCGCGCGGGAGGCAGCCCGGCCACCGGAGGGAACGCATCCATGCGCAGCACCACCCGCACCGCCGTCGTCGCCGCACTCCTCGTGGGCCTGGCGGTGCCGACCGCCGGCGCCGCCGCCGCGGCGGCCGGCACGACACCGGCCGCCACCGCTGCGGTCGCGGCCAAGAAGCCGGTCACGAAGCCGGTCACCAAGCCGGTGACCAAGCCGGTGACCAAGCCGGTGACGAAGCCGCGGGCCGCGAAGGTCGCCGCCGCCGGCACCGTGGTCTCCGCCGACGCCGCCGCCGGGACGGTGACGTTCACGGTCCGCGGTGGCAGGGACAAGGCCCTGCGCGGGACCGACCTGGTGGTGACCGTGGCCGAGACGGCGCGGATCCGCCGGGACGGCAAGACCGCCACGCTCGCGGAGCTGACGGCCGGCGACCACGTCAGCGTGCAGGGCACCAAGGGCGAGGACGGCTGGACGGTCACGCGCGTCACGGCGTCCTCCCCCGAGGACGAGGTGGCCGAGACCCCGGAGGTCGCGCCGACGCCCACGCCCACGCCGACGTCCGCCGCCTGAGGACCGGGCGCGCCGCGGCCCCCGGACCCGCACGGGTCCGGGGGGC
>NZ_BAABIL010000492.1:0-9790 GCF_039542765.1 Kineococcus glutinatus | reverse complement strand
CGCCTCGTCCAACCGCCCGGCGCGGACGAGCCGCAGCGCTTCGGGCATGCCTGTGGTGCGGTTGTCGTCCATGGGAGGACCCCTCTGGGGGAACGTCGGACCTCGGCGCCGGCCGGACGGCCGTGCCGTGCTGGGTTTCCGTCGTGCGCCGCCCGCGGGCGGCGCCGGGTGGTTCGGCTGGTTCAGGTGTCAGGTGGTCCGGGGGGCGAGGGCGGCCTTGACCGCGCGAGGCGCCCGGAAGGCGCCGAGGACCTCCACCGACGCGATGGTCGCCAGCGCCAGCTCGGGGCTGACGTCGTCGGCGACGGTGGCCAGGCCCAGGACGCGCAGCTCGATCTGCCGTCCGGCCCCGCGCAGCGCCTCGAGCTCGCGGCGGCTGACGTGCCGCGTGCCGAGCGTCAGCGCCCTGCGTTCGACGGTGTCGTCCACCGCCGAGGCGCGGCTGTCGAGCTGGCGGCGGATGGCCGTGCGGATGAAGTCGGTGCGGTTGGCGTAGAAACCTTCGTCGACCAGCAGGTCGATCTGCCCGAGGTCGACCAGACCCAGGTTGATGGTGATCTTCTCGCTCTTCTCGATCTCGGCCATCGAGCGCTCCTTCCATCCGAGAACCAGGCTACCACCATCCAGCGGGATGGTGGAGGCTGCGGGAAGAGGAATCCGGCGGCGCACGTTGCCGCAGGGCATGACGACGATCGGGTTCATCGGCAGCGGGCACATCGGCAGCACGGTCGCCCGCCTGGCGGTCGCCGCCGGGCACGAGGTGGTCCTCAGCAACAGCCGCGGACCGCAGACGCTGGCGGACCTCGTCGCAGACCTGGGCCCGCGCGCCCGGGCGGCGACACCGGAGGGGGCCGCAGCGGCCGGCGACCTGGTCGTGCTGACGATCCCGCTGCACGCCCACCGGACGGTGCCCGCCGAACCCCTGCGCGGCAAGGTCGTCCTCGACACCAGCAACTACTACCCCCAGCGCGACGGCCACGTCGCGGAGCTCGACGACGGGTCGACCACCGTGAGCGAGCTCGTCCGGGCCCACCTGCCCGGCGCACGCGTGGTGAAGGTCTTCAACAACATCAACTTCGCCCACCTGGGGGAACTGGCCCGCCCCGGCGGGCACCCCGAGCGCTCGCCCCTCGCCGTCGCCGGGGACGACGACAGCGCCAAGCAGGACGTGGCCGGGTTCCTGGACTCCATCGGCTACGACACCCTCGACGTGGGTCCGCTCGCCGAGGGGTGGCGCTTCGAGCGCGACACCCCCGCCTACGGCCTGCCGTACATGGACCCGCGGTACGCCGGGGGGTCGCCGGACGGCGGCCTCGGGCCGGGGGTCCCCACGACGGCCGACGCCCTGCGCGAGGCGCTCGCCGCGGCGGTGCGACACCGGGGCGCCTGACCCGCCGCGACGGGCGGCCGGCGGACGGGGGTCCCGGTTCCCGCGGTCCGCTCCTCGCGCGCGGCGTCAGCCCGCGTGGTCCCCGTACGCGGTGACCGACAGGAACTTCGCCGGCAGGCTGACGAGTTCCTCCGGTCCGTGGGCACCCTCCCCGTCGAACTGCAGCGCGTCGCCGGGACGCATGGCGTACCGCGACTCCCCGTGCCCGTAGACCATCTCCCCCTCCAGCATGAACAGCAGCTCGGTGCCGGGGTGCTGGAAGAGCGGGAATACCTCGCTGGCCTCGGTGAGGGTGACGAGGACGGCCTCCATCCGCTTGTGGGGACCGCGCAGGGCGCCCAGCAGCTCGTACAGGTGCCCCTCGCGGGAACCGCGACGGACGATCCGAGCACCGTGGCCGGCGGGCACGTAGACGGCCTCCCGCTCGGTGTCGACGCCGCGGAAGAGGGCCGTGACCGGTACCTGCAGGCCGGCGGCCAGCCGGGCGAGGGTCGTGAGGCTGCACGACGTCTGCGCGTTCTCGATCTTGGAGAGCATCGCCTTGGAGATGCCCACGCGATCGGCCATCTCCCCCACCGACACCCCCGCGGCGACGCGGTAGGCGCGCACCTGGGCTGCGATGGTCCGCTCCAGGTCGCCCTCCCGGGGCCCGGCGGTCTCGCGGGAGACCTCCCGGGCCGGGGACCCGGTGCCGACCGGGTAGTCGGAAGCCTCGTCCTGTTCGCCGCTCACACGCCACATCATGCCGGTGCTTCCTCCCCGGGACCGCCCTGCCGGGGGCCGGCCCGCCTCGTGCCGGCCCCCACTGTCCGCCGCAGCGGTTTAGATGACCATCGCGGCGCGGACGTCGAGCTCCGCCCCGGCTTGCGCGGTACCGCTGCGCAGCACCCGGCCCGAGGCGAGAACGTGGTACGTGCCCGCCGTTCGCAGGGCGAAACCGACGTGTTGCTCGACGAGCAGCACCCCAAGTCCGCGCCGGCCGGACAGGTCCACGACGACGCGCTCGATCTCGGCCACCACGTTCGGCTGGATGCCTTCCGTCGGCTCGTCGAGCAGAAGTACCCGCGGCTCGGTGATGAGCGCCCGGGCGATCGCCAGCTGTTGGCGCTGGCCACCGGAGAGCAGACCCGCGCGACGCCCCAGGACGGGCACCAGCGCCGGGAAGGTGTCCAGGGCCTCGGCGACCAGCGCGCGCCCGCGCCTGCGGCCGTCGGCGACCACCTGCAAGTTCTCCGCGGCTGTCAGCTGGCCGAACGACTGCTGCCCCTGCGGGACGTACGCCACCCCGCGTGCCACCCGGGCACTGGGACGCAGCCGGCTTACGTCCTCCCCGTCGAGCAGCACGCGCCCGGTCGTCACCGGGCGCAGCCCGAGGGCGGTGCGCAGCAGCGTCGACTTGCCCGCGCCGTTGTGGCCCAGCACCGCCGTCAGGCCTCGTTCCGGCACAGTCAGCGACACGCCGTGCACCACCTCCGTGCGTCCGTAGCCGGCGTGCACGTCGACCAGCTCGAGCATCAGCGCACCTCCCTGGTCCCACGCTGGGCCGGCGGCCGGGCGGCCCCGGCGGTCGTGCCCAGATAGACCTCCTGCACCGCCGGGTCCGCCTGCACCTGGGCGACCGTGCCCTCCGAGAGGACCCTGCCCTGCGCGAGGACCGTCACCGAGGTGGCGAACCGGCGCATGAAGTCCATGTCGTGCTCGACCACCACGACCGTGCGCCGCGCCCCGACCGCCCGCAGCAGCTCCCCGGTGCGCTCGCGCTCGTCGTGGCTCATGCCGGCGACCGGCTCGTCCAGGAGCAGCACGTCGCAGTTCTGCACGAGCAGCATGCCGATCTCCAGCCACTGCTTCTGGCCGTGGGACAAGGTGCCGGCGGGTCGCTCGAGGTGCGCCGCCAACCCGATCGTGTCCAGCGCCTCCTCGATCACGGGCAGCACACCCCTCCTGCGGCGCAGCAGGCTCAGAGCCGGGCGCCCCGCACCGGCGGCGACGTCGAGGTTTTGCAGGACGCTCAGCTGCTCGAACACGCTCGCGGTCTGGAACGTCCGGCCTACCCCGAGCCGGGCGATCTGGTGGGGCTTCCTTCCCAGGAGCCTGACGCCCGACTTCGCCACCAGCCCGGTCGCGGGGACGAGCCCGGTGATGGCATCGATCACGGTGGTCTTGCCCGCCCCGTTAGGCCCGATGAGGAAGCGCAGGTCACCCTGCACGAGCGTGAGGTCGACGCCTGCGACGGCGGTGAAGCCGTCGAACGTCACCGTAAGCCCCTGGACCTCCAGGTACTCCGCCGACATCCCAGGCCCGCCATCGCGTGCGCGCCCGGTGGTCACGGTCCGCGCCGACGCGCCATCCATCAGGATCTCCTCTCCGCGAACACGGCAGCACCCGCTCCATCGCCCGCCCCGTCGCCTGGAGCATCCCCGGGGATGCGGCACCCCCTGCCCCGGCTCCCGCGCCGACGCGGGACTGGGATGCCCAGCCCCGCCAGCCCGGCGGGGAGAAAGCCGATGACCACGATGAACAGCAGCCCCTGTGCGTAGGTCCACAGGGACGGCAACTGCTCGGACAGGGCCGTCTGGGCCCAGGCCACGCCGACCGCGCCGAGGACAGGGCCCAGCAGGGTGGTCCGCCCGCCGATCGCCACCCCGACGAGGAAGGAGAGCGACGGGACGACCCCGACGTCGTTCGGTGACACGATGCCGACGATCGGCACGAACAGCGCGCCCGCCAGGCCGGCGAGGAAGGCAGCGACGACGTACGCGACCACCTTTACGTTGGCCGGGTCGTACCCCAGGAATCGCACCCGCTCCTCCTGGTCGCGGACCGCGGTGAGCAGCTCCCCATAGCGGGAGCGCCCGAGCTGCCTGACGAGCGCCACCGCAGCGATCAGGACGCCCGCCGCGATGCAGAACAGCATCCTCGTGTTGACGGGATCGTTGAGGTTGTAGCCGAAGAAGGTGCGGAACCGGTTGAGACCGTTCGACCCACCGGTGGTCTGCTGCCCCACGAGGAGGATGGCGAAGGCCGCCGCCAGCGCCTGGCTGAGGATCGCGAAGTAGGCGCCCTTCACGCGCCGCTTGAACACCCCCAGGCCGAGGACCGCGGCCACCAGGGCCGGCAGCAGGAGGACGGCCAGCACCGTGACCACCGGGCTGGCGAACGGCACCCAGTATGCCGGCAGCTCCCGCACGCCGGCGATCGCCATGAACGATGGGACGGCGTCCCCCACCAGGCGCGCGTCGGCGATCTGCAGGTGCATGGCCATGACGTAGGCCCCGATGCCGAAGAACACCCCCTGCCCGAGCGTGAGCATCCCGCCCCGCCCCCAGGCCAGCCCGATGCCGACCGCCACGAGGGCGTAGCAGAGGTACCTGCCCAGCTGACCGAGGCGGAAGTCGCTCAGCACGGCCGGGGCCAGGACGAGGAGCACCAGGGCGGCGAGGGCGAAACCGCCCCAGACCCGGATCCGGGCCGCGGTCGGCGCGCTCACGCCAGCCCCCTCGTCCGGACGGCGAACAGGCCCTGCGGGCGGACCTGGAGGAACACCACGATGAGCAGGAAGACCAGGACCTTGGCGATCGATGCGGTCGTGGAGTACTCGATGAAGGAGTTGAGGACGCCGAGCGCCGTCGCAGCGATCACGGCGCCCTTGATCTGCCCGAGCCCGCCGACGACCACGACGAGGAACGCGTCGACGAGGTAGCTCTGCCCCACGGTGGAGCTGGTGGAGCCGATGAGGGTCAGCGCCACCCCGGCGACCCCGGCGAGGCCGGAGCCGAGGAAGAACGTGGCGAGGTCGGTGCGGCGGCTGGAGATCCCGCTGGCCTCGGCGAGCTCCCGGTGCTGCACGACCGCGCGCACGCGCCGGCCGAAGGGGGTGGAGCGCAGCACCAGGGACAGCAGGACCACGACGAGCACCGCGAGGACGAGGATGAACAGGCGGCTGCGGGGCACGACCGTCCCGGCCACCTCGATCCCTCCGGAGAGCCACGCCGGCGTCACGACGTTGACCGCCGGGGCGCCGAACACGTCGCGGGCCGCTTGCTGCAGGAGCAGGCCGACGCCGAAGGTGACCAGCAGGGTGTCGAGGGGCCGGTGGTACATGCGGCGGATCAGCGTCGTCTCCAGCACGACGCCCATGAGCCCGCCGACGAGGAAGCCCACCGCGAGCGAGAGCAGGAGCGTGGCCCCGGAGACGGGGAGGACCTGCTGCACGACGAAGGCGGTGTAGGACCCGGCCATGATGAACTCCCCGTGCGCCATGTTGATGACGCCCATCTGACCGAAGGTCAGGGAGAGCCCGAGCGCGGCGAGCAGCAGGATCGACCCGGTGCTCAACCCCGTGAACAACTGGGAGACGACGACGTCCACGGCGTTCCCCGTTCCCGGGCGGCCCTCAGCCCGCCGAGCGCAGGTCGGCGGCCCAGGGGTAGCTCTCCAGGTACGGGTCCGGCTCGATGGGCGCCTCGGACTGCCAGACCTGGTGGATGAGGCCGTCCTCGCGGATCTCACCGATGCGGGCCGTCTTGGTGACGTGGTGGTTCTCACCGTCCACCGTGACGCTGCCCTCGGGGGTGGTGACGGTCACGCCGTCCGCCGCGTCCTGCACCGCCTGCACGTCGAAGGAGCCGGCCTTCTCCACCATGGCCTTCCACAGCATGACCCCGGTGTAGGCAGCCTCCATCGGGTCGGAGGTGACCCGCTCGGCGCCGTAGGCGGCCTTGAAGCGCTCGACGAAGGCGGTGTTCTCCGGGGTGTCCAGGGTCTGGTAGTAGTTCCAGGAGGTGAGCTGCCCGACGAGGTTCTGCGCCCCGATGGCCCGGACCTCCTCCTCCCCCACGCACATGGAGATGACCGGCATGTCCGCGGCGGTGAGGCCCGCGTTGGCGTACTCGCGGAAGAAGGCCACCAGGGAGTCGCCCACGACGACGTTGAAGACGGCGTCGGCGTCCGCGGCGCGCACCTTGTTGACGATGGTCGAGAAGTCGGTGGACCCCAGCGGGGTGTAGTCCTCCCCCAGCACCTCCATGCCGTTCGCCTCGGCGTAGGCCTTCACGATGGCGTTGGAGGTGCGCGGGAACACGTAGTCGCTGCCCACGAGGTAGAGCGAGCGGACGCCCTGCTCCTTGAGGTAGTCCAGGGCGGGGATGATCTGCTGGTTCGTCGTCGCCCCGGAGTAGAAGATGTTCTCCGAGTCCTCCAGGCCCTCGTACTGCTGCCCGTAGTAGAGGAGCGCGTCGTTGTCCTCGAAGACGGGCAGCATGGCCTTGCGGCTGGCGGAGGTGTAACCGCCGAAGACGGCGGCGACGCAGTCGTCGTCGATGAGCTTCTCCGCCTTCTCCGCGAAGACGGTCGGCTCAGAGGCGCCGTCCTCGGCGACGAGCTCCAGCTGCTTGCCCAGGACGCCGCCGGAGGCGTTGACCTCGTCCACGGCCATCACGATGGCGTCGCGGATGACCGTCTCGTTGATGGCCGTGGCGCCGGAGAGCGAGTTGACGGCACCGACCTTGACGGTGTCCCCGGAGGTGTCGACGCAGGAGGCGGCGGCCGGGGTCGCCGAGGTGTCCTGGGCACGGCTGCCGCAGCCGGCGAGCAGGGAGCCGGTCGCGGCGAGGAGGAGCGGGACGGCGACGGCGCGGGTGCGGTTGCGGGTCATGGTGTGGCCTCTCTGGTTCGTCGTCCGCCGCGGGCGTGGCGGCCTCGCGCCCCGGCGGGGGCGGCGGGATGCCCGGTGCGGTGGGTGCCCGGTGGAACGGGTGTCCGGTGGAACGGGTGTCCGGTGGAACGGGTCAGGTGGTGAAGAGGCGGGCGGTGCTGCGCTCGTGGCGCATGGAGAAGATCTCCAGCTCCGGCCCGGAGGAGCCGAGGTCGTGCAGGACCGTGGTGGCCGAGCGCTCGGCCACCTCCAGCAGGAAGGGGCCGTCCTCGAAGAGGGCGCGCTGCGCGGCGATCGGGCCGAGCCGACCCAGCCGGACCGCCGCCGAGAGGAGGCCGGCGTGCGCCGAGCGCAGGAACCCCAGCACCGCGTCGGTCCGGCCGACGCCCAGGTCCCGCAGCACGGCACCCTCGACGACGGCCTGGTTGCCCTCGGCGCGGCCACCGGTGACGGCCAGGAGGAACTCCTGGCGCAGCGCCGACCCGAACACCCGCAGCGCGGTCGCGGCGAGCTGCCGGCCGCAGGCCTGCGACGCCGTCCTGGCCGACGCGCTGGTCTTGTGGGCGGTGAGGAGGCGGTCGAGGTCGTGCAGGTCGTCGGCGCCGGTGGCGTCCCAGGCGTGGGCGAGCACCACCGCGTCCAGCGGTCCGACGAGCGCCCCGACGTGGGTGCGCGCCAGGGCTGCGACGTCGTCCGCGCCGGCGGAGCGGTGGTGGTCCAGCCACGCCTCCACCCCGTTGGAGTGCACGAACCGCCCGGAGGGGAACGTGCCGTCCTGCAGCTGCAGCCAGGAGAGCCGGGCCGTGGTGGACCCGTCAGTCATGCCGGTGCTCGCCGTGGTGGTCGGCGGAGGTGTTGGACCACCCGTGGGCCGCCAGCGGGACGCGGTCGACCCGGCCGGCGAGCCCGAGGTCGTGGAAGGCCCGCTCGGCCACCTCGGGGCTGGTCAGCAGCGGGGTGCGCACCTCCTCGGCCGAGACCTCCAGCGGCGCGTGCCGGTTGCCCAGCGCGTACCCGAGCAGCAGGGCCCTCCTGACCGCCGCCGGGCCGGTGTTGTCGGCGAACTGCAGGACCAGCGCGTCCTGCGGTGGGCGCTCCACGGCGACGACGGTCCCGCCGTCGACGCCCAGGACGCTGCCGTCGGCGAGGAAGGACCCGCGGGGCAGGAGGAGGGTGATCTCCCGCCCCTCGCGGCTGCGCAGCCGCTGGCGGTGCTTGCCGGCGTCCCCCCAGGGGACCGTCACGGGGTCGACCCGCAGGCCGCTGAAGGCGGGGTCGCCGGTCGAGCCCAGGATGGCCGTCGCTTCCATGTCACATCCTCACGGTGGGGCGGTCTCGGAGCAGGAGGGTCCGGCGCGCGCAGCCCCACAGGGCGAGCAGCGCGGCGTTGATCGCGGGGGCGCGCCGGGCGAGCAGGCGTGCGGCAAGTCCCGCGCCGGAGGGCAGCGTGCTCACCGCCCCGAGGACGCCGGGGGCGCGGAGCAGCTCCTCGTGCAGCCCGGCCGCCAGGTCCGCGCAGGGGGCGCCGGGGGTGACGACGAAGAACGTCGCCAGGTAGTCGCGGCCGGCGAGGGCGCCCGGGGCGAGGACGTCGGACCCGCCCGGTCGCAGGTCCACGACGTCGCGGGCCGCCAGGGCGCCGCCGCTGTACACCTCGGTGACCGAGCGGAAGCGCGTGTAGGCGAAGCGCTCGCCGGAGCCGATCCGGCCGGCGGCGACGGAGTCCCAGCCCACGAAGGTGCCGCCCTCGGCCACGTCCACCCGCACGAGCTGGTCGTGCTCGGAACCGGCGTGGGGGATGACGACTTTGGGCAGGTGCTCCAGCAGCGCCCCGGGTGCCACGGTGAATTCGTACCGGTGGGAGCTGGCGCCGGCGTAGACCTGCGTGGCCGACTGCCCGGTCAGGTGCAGCCGGCTGCCGCCCCGCGTGAGCACCCGCGTCCGCAGCCGGTCGCCGGGGAAGCTGCCACCGGTCGGGTTCTGGCTGCAGAGGAACGCCATCCCGCGGTCGGCCTCGTCCAGGTACATCGGCGCGGTGACGCGCTGGGGGAACTGCTGGGTGAGGGCTGCGACCCTGGTGCGCCCGTCGGGGGCGCGCAGCACGTCGATGTCCAGCAGGCTCTCCGGCGGGCCCTGCGGCAGGGTGGCCGTCACGTGACGGCCGCCGGGGTGAGGACGGCCCCGTGGAGCAGGGTTTCCAGCAGCACGTCGAGCCCCCGGCCGCTGCGAAGGTCGGTGAACACGGTGGGCCGGTCCGGCCGGGCCAGGGCGGCGTCGGACCGCATCCGGTCCAGGTCGGCCCCCACCATGGGCGCCAGGTCGATCTTGTTGATGACGAGCAGGTCGGCCTGCAGCATGCCGATCCCCCGCTTGCGGGGGATGTCGTCGCCGGCGGCCGTGTCGATGACGAAGATCCAGTAGTCCACCAGGTCGGACGTGAACGTCGCTGCGAGGTTGTCCCCGCCGGACTCGATGAGGACCACCTCCAAGCCCTCGAAGCGGCGCTCCAGCTCGGCCACCGCGCTCAGGTTCGCCGAGGGGTCTTCCCGGATGGCGGTGTGCGGGCAGGCTCCCGTCTCCACCGCCAGGACCCGGGCGGGGTCGATGAGGCCGCTGCGCCGGACGCGCTGGGCGTCCTCGTCCGTGACGAGGTCGTTGGTGATGACCGCCACGTCGAGCCCGGCGCCCGCCAGCAGGGGCAGCAGGCGCTCGACGAGCCGCGTCTTGCCCGACCCGACGGGGCC
>NZ_BAABIL010000491.1:0-2790 GCF_039542765.1 Kineococcus glutinatus | reverse complement strand
CGGGGACGGCGGCGGAGCCGATGTGCTCCACCCCCCGGCACGAGCTCCCCGCGGCGCGCGCGATCCGGGCGGCGAGCCGCACGGCCTGCGCCGCCCACGACGTCCGGTGCTCCACCAGGCGCAGCGGCGGCCCGTGCACCCGCCGGCCCGCCCGCAGGTTCGCCTCGAACGGCACCAGCCGCTCGTGCCACGACGCGTCCACCTGCGCCAGCAGCGCCGCCGGTGGGCCGGTGTTGTCCAGGACGGCGTCGGCGGCGGCCAGCCGCTGCCCGTCGCCGGCCTGCGCGGCGATGCGGGCGGCGGCGTCGGACTCGGTCATTCCCCGGTCGGCGACCAGCCGCCGCAGCCGCAGCCCGGCGTCGGCGTGCACGACCAGCACGAGGTGGAAGTCGGGGGCCATGCCGTTCTCCACCAGCAGCGGCACGTCCTCCACGACGACGGCGTCGTCGGCGGCCGCCGCGACCAGCTCCGCCCGGCGGCGCGCGACGAGCGGGTGGACGATCGCGTTGAGCCGCTCGCGCTGGGCGGGATCGGCGAAGACGACGCGCCCCAGCGCCGGGCGGTCCAGCTCGCCGGCCGGGGTCAGGACACCGGGCCCGAACGCCTCGGCGACCGCGGCCAGGCCGGGCGTGCCGGCGGCGACGACCTCCCGGGCCACGACGTCGGCGTCGACGAGGACCGCGCCCAGCTCGCGCAGCCGCCGTGAGGCGGTCGACTTGCCCGCCCCGTTCCCGCCCACGAGCCCAACCCGCAGCACGCGGGAAGCCTAGGCGCACCCGGCGCCCGGCACCCGGCCGTGCCGGACGCCGGTGCCGCACGCCGGTGCCGTCGGGCGGCGGTGACGGACGACCCCGGACACGGGCGAGGGCCCGGCCGGATCCCCGGCCGGGCCCCCGCCCGCGATGTGGCGCGCAGGTCAGCGCACGCCGCCGCGCCGCTTGTTCCAGACGTCGAAGGCGACGGCCAGCAGCAGCACGAGGCCCTTGATGACCTGCTGCAGGGACTGGTCGACGTTCAACAGCTGCATGCCGTTGGAGATGACGCCGACGAGCAGGGCGCCGACCATCGCGCCGGGGATCGTGCCCACCCCGCCGGTGACCGCGGCGCCGCCGATGAAGGCCGCGGCGATCGCGTCGAGCTCGAAGCTGTTGCCCGCGCTGGGCTGGGCGCCGTTGGAGCGGGAGGAGAAGATGACGCCCGCGACGGCGGCGAGGAAGCCCATGTTGACGAACAGCCAGAAGTTGACCATGCGGACGTTGACGCCGGACAGCTGCGCGGCGGAGAGGTTGCCGCCGATGGCGTAGACCTGCCGGCCGAACACCGAGGACTTCATCACGACGGAGTAGCCCAGGATCAGCACCGCGAGGATGATGAGCACGACCGGCAGGCCGCGGCTGGTGGCCAGCAGCCACGCGAAGGCCATGACGACGGCGGCGACGGCGACGAGGCGCAGCACGAACAGCGGCATCGCGTCGACGGTCTGCTCGTAGCGGATGCGGGCGCGGCGGGTGCGGAACTGGCTGACGGCGTAGCCGGCCACCGCGAAGGCGCCGATGAACAACGTGAAGGCGTCGTAGCCGTTGCCCCCGAGCAGACCGTTGAGGAACCCGGTCGCGATCTTGGTGTACTCCGCGGGGAACGGCGAGAGGGAGACGTTGTCGAGGACGTAGAAGGTCAGGCCGCGGAAGAGCAGCATGCCCGCCAGCGTCACGATGAAGGCGGGGATGCCCACGAAGGCGACCCAGAAACCCTGCCACGCGCCGATGAGGAGGCCGACGCCGAGGGCGGCCGCGACGCCGACCCACCACGGCTGCCCGGAGCCGATGACGAGTTTCGCCGAGACCGCGCCGGTGAGCGCGACCACCGAGCCGACGGAGAGGTCGATGTGCCCGGCGACGATGATCATGAGCATGCCGATGGCGAGCACCAGCACGTAGGAGTACTGCAGCACGATGTTCGTGACGTTGCCCGGGCTCAACGACAGCCCATCGGTGAGGAGCGCGAAGAGCAGGACGACCACCACGAAGGCGATGTAGATGCCGCTGGTGCGCAGGTTGGCGGCCATCGCCACGAACGGGTTGGCACTGCCGGTGTGCGGTGTGTGGCCCTGCGGGCCGGCCGGCGGCCGGCTCGTGGCGACGTCGGGGTTCGCGCTCATGCGGACTGCTCCTGGGTGTTCGCGCTGGGGTGGGTGGCGCTGGGGCTGATCGCGTTCGGGGCGGTGGGGCCGGGGGCGGCGGTGGTGGCCCCGGCCGACCGCTCCTTGGTCATGAGGGCCATCAGGCTCTCCTGGGTGGCCTCGCCGCGGGGCAGCTCACCGGTGATCCGGCCGGCGGAGAGGGTGTAGATGCGGTCGCAGATGCCGAGCAGCTCGGGCAGCTCGGAGGAGATGACGATGACCGCCTTGCCGGCCGCCACGAGGCGGTTGATGATCGTGTAGATCTCGTACTTGGCGCCGACGTCGATCCCGCGGGTGGGTTCGTCGAGGATCAGCACGTCGGGGTCGGCGAAGATCCACTTCGAGAGGACGACCTTCTGCTGGTTGCCGCCGGAGAGCTTGCCGGTGACGGACATCACGGTCGGGGCCTTGATGTTCATGCTGCGCTTGCTCTGCTCGGCGACGCGGATCTCCTCGTGGGAGTTGACGAAACCCGCGGAGGCGAGCTTGCCGAGCGCCGAGGCCGAGATGTTGCGCTTGATGTCGTCGATGAGGTTGAGGCCGTACTTCTTGCGGTCCTCCGTGGCGTACGCGATGCCGTGGCGGATCGCCTCCCGCACGGAGCGGGCCTG
>NZ_BAABIL010000490.1:0-2286 GCF_039542765.1 Kineococcus glutinatus | reverse complement strand
CCCGAGCTGCTCGCCGCGGCCGTCCTCGGCCTCGGCAGCTGCGGCGGCGCGTCGGCCAGCAGCAGCGCCACGCCCGCCGACGCGGCCCCCACCGAGGGCGCCGTCGAGGGCGCCACGAGGACCGTCGACACCGCCTTCGGGCCCGTGGAGATCCCCGCCGACCCCCAGCGCGTCGTCGCCCTCGAAGGCGGCGTCGGCCCGCTGCTGGACGCGGGCATCACCCCGGTCGGGACCGCCGACGGCGACCAGGACTACGTGTTCCTGCCCGAGGAGTACGAGCAGGTGAAGGACCTGCCGATCGTCCTGGGCCCCGACGGCCTCCTCCTGGAGGAGATCGCCGAGCTGGAGCCGGACCTGCTCATCGGGTTCGTGCGCGGTGGCAAGGAGGAGGAGCTCAGCGCCGAGAAGCAGGCGGAGTTCGAGAAGCTTTCCGCGATCGCGCCGACCGTCCTCGTCCGCGCCACCGGATCGGCCACCGTCAAGGACTCCGCGCTGCAGATGTCCGAGGCCCTCGGCGACGGCGAGGAGGCGCAGGCGGAGAAGCAGCGGTACCTCGACCGCGCCGCGCAGATCAAGACCGAGTACGCCGACGTGCTGTCCACCAACGTGATCGCCGCCGTGGACAGCTCGCCGGAGGAGGCCTACGTCTACAGCCCCATCTCCTGGATGGGCGGCATCCTCACCGACATCGGCGCGACGCTGCCCGCGGTCGCCGCCACCGAGACGGAGGAGAACGCCGCGTTCCTCTCCTTCGAGCAGCTCGGCCGGCTCGACGAGGCCACGATCGTGCTGCACGAGCAGAACGCCGACGGCACCCCCGGCCCCGGCGCCGCGGACCTCGCCGCCCAGCCCACGTACGCGCAGCTCACCGCCGTGCGCGAGGGCCGCGACTACGGCGTGACGCAGTTCTTCGCCGACCGGTACAAGACGGCCCTGGTCGTGCTCGACCAGCTGGAGGCCGTGCTCGCGGAGCAGCGCTGACATGACCGCCACGTCGACCGGCGCACCGACCGCCGCCCCGCGCGGGGCCGCGGTGCGGCTGCCGCTGACCGGTGCGCAGCTGGGCGTGCACCACGCCCAGCTGCTCGACCCGGGCAGCGCCGCCTTCACCGTCGGGGAGTCCGTCCTCCTCGAGGGACCCCTGGAGGGCGCGCTGCTGGAGGCCGCCGCCCGCCGCGTCGTCGCGGAGGTCCCCGCGCTGCGGGCTGCCGTCCCCACCGATCAGGACGACCCGGCCGCCCCCGAGCAGCGGATCGCCGACGCGCTCGACTGGCCGTTCGAGCACGTCGACCTCACGGCCGAGCCCGACCCGGAGGCCGCCGCCGCGGCGTGGACGGCGCGGCGGCGGGCGCTGCCCCTCGACCCCGCCCGGCCACCGCTGTTCGTGCAGGCGCTGCTGCGCACCGCACCGCAGCGGGCGCACTGGGTGGTGCTGTGCCACCACGTCGTCCTCGACGCCTACGGCCTGTCCCTCGTGCTGCGCCGCACCGCGGAGGTGCTCGGCGCGCTGGCCGACGGCCGCCCCGTGCCGCCGTCCCCCTTCGGCGACCTGCGCGACGTCGTGGCCGCCGAGCGCGCCTACCGCGCGGGCGACCGCTTCGCCGCCGACCGGGAGTTCTGGTCGCGGGAGCTGGCCGGTGCCCCTGAGCCGGTGGGTTTCTCCGACGCCGCCCCCGCCCCCGCCGCCGGCACCCACCGCGTGCGCGCCGACGTCGACGCCGGCGTGCTGGCGGGCCTGGACGCGCTCGCCGCGGGGCTCGGCGCGACGTGGGCCGAGCTCGTGCTCACCGCCGCTTCCGTCCACCTGCACCGCACCACCGGTGAGCGGGACCTGCTGCTCGCCGCGCCCGCGATGGGCCGGCTGGGCACCCCCGCGGCCCGGGTCCCCGCGATGGTCGTCAACGTGCTGCCGCTGCGGCTGCGGGTGCGGCCGGGCGACCCCGTCGCCGACGTCGTCGCCCACGTGCGCGACCGCCTCGCCGCGCAGCGCCGCCACCAGCGGTACCGCGCCGAGGACATCGCCCGCGACCTGCGCCTGGGCGGGCGGGCGCTGGCGCTGGCGGAGGTCAACGTCAAGCCGTTCGACGGCGTGCTGCGCGTCGGCGGGGCGCTCGGGCACGTGCGCAACGTCGCGCAGGGGCCCGTCGACGACCTCGCCGTGTCCGTGCTGCGCGAACCGGCCGGCGGGCTGCAGGTGCAGGTCGACGCGCACGACGGCCGGTTCTCCGCCGCCGGGGCCGTCAGCGCCGCGGCCGCACCGGGCGGCTACCGCTTCGCCCACGCCCT
>NZ_BAABIL010000489.1:0-3801 GCF_039542765.1 Kineococcus glutinatus | reverse complement strand
GCAGCCCCGTCAGGGCGTCGGTGCGGGCCATCGCCGCCAGCTCCCCCGCCTGCTCCTGGATCCGGTTGAGCAGCCCCGCCATGCGCGCCACGACGAGCAGGAACAGCGCCGCGGAGCTGAGCACCACCGCCCAGCCGTCGATGCGCCCCCCGGCCAGCAGCTGGGCGGCCAGCACCCCCGGGGCCACGAGGCTGGCGACCGTCAGGGTGGCCATCCGCAGGCGGGTGAAGACCGGCGCGGACTCCAGGACCGGTTCCGACAGCCGCCGCATCGACGGGTGCAGCGCCGCGGCGCCGAGCAGCAGGTAGCCGCACAACCAGGCCGTGCCGATCAGCCGCTCCCCGGGCAGCCCGTTGAGCGCGATGACCTGGAACGTGGCGTCCGCGACGAGCAGGGCGGCCACGGCGGCGGCCAGCAGCCAGAAGGCCGCGGCGCGCGCCCCGCGCATCGTGAGCAGCCGCACGAGCAGCCCGGCGAGCAGCACGTCGCCCAGCGGGTAGGCCATCGTCACCAGCCGCTCCAGGAGGCCGCCGGCGGAGGACTCGAAGGTGGGGCGCACGAGGAAGACCCACGACAGCAGGCCCAGGCTGATCGTGAAGGTGGCCGAGTCCAGCAGCCCCTCGCGGTCGCGGCCGGCCTTGCGCCCGCGCAGCAGCAGCGTGAAACCCACCGCCAGCACGAGGTAGGACACCACGTAGAACGCGTCCGCCACCGACGGGAACGGCTCGACGTGCCTGATCCAGGTGTCGCGGAAGACGATCGCGTCGCCCGTCTGCCACACGGCCATGCCGGCGGCGATCCACCACCACGGCGCGCGCCGCAGCGGCCGCCGCAGGAACACGCCGGCGAGGACGGCGACGGTGCCCAGCAGCGCGACCCCCTGGTAGACGCCGTCGCGCAGCGCGCCGACGGGCAGCACCACGTAGCCGGCCAGCGCCGCCGCGGCGAGCACCGCGTACACGGCGAAGGGCCTCGTCCTCATGCCGGGTGCATCGGCCGGCGCGGGCGGCAGCTGTCCCCCGGCCACCCGGACGGGCGAACACCCCGCACCGCGCGCCCGCCGCCCCCCACCGTCCTCCGCGGGGGCGTGCGGCTCACGGCAGCAGCCGGGCCCGCGCGGCGGCGAGCACCGCCTCGGCCACCGCGTCCAGGGCCGCCGAGCGCAGCCGCCACTGCTGCCAGTGCAGGACGACGTCGACGCCCCCACCGGGGTCGAGGTCGACGACCTCCCCGGCGCGCTCGGCCGCCGCGCTCTGCAGGTCCGGCAGCATCCCCCAGCCCACGCCGAGGCGGACGGCGTCGCCGAAGCCCTCCGAGGACGGGACGCGGTGCACCGGCGGGGTCGGCTCCTCGCGCAGGCGGCCGCGCAGGTAGCGGTGCTGCAGGTCGTCGTCGCGGTCGAAGACGACGACGGGGGCCGTCGCCAGCGCGCCGGGGGTGGCCCCGGCGGGGAACCAGCGCGCCGCGAACGCGGGGGCGGCCATCGGCCGGTAGCGCATGGCGCCGAGGCGGACGGCGCGGCAGCCGGGCAGCGCCCGCCCCTCGGTCGTCACCGCGGCCGTGACGGTGCCGGCGCGCAGCAGCTCCCCGGTGCGGTCCTGGTCCTCCCGGCGCACGTCGAGCAGCACCCGCCCCGCCAGCGGCGCCAGGGCGGGCAGCACCCAGGTGGCCAGGGAGTCGGCGTTGACGGCGAGCGCGACGGTGGGCGGCGCACCCGGGGCCTCACCGCCCAGCTCGACGGCGGCCTCGGCGGTGAGGACGCCCACCTGCCGCGCCAGCCGCAGCACCACCTCCCCGGAGGCGGTGACCCGCACCGGCTTCGACCGCACCAGCAGCACCCGGCCGGTGGCCACCTCCAGCGCCCGCAGCCGCTGGCTGACGGCCGAGGGGGTGACGTGCAGCGCGCGGGCCGCCGCCTCGAGCGTGCCGGCGTCCACGGCCGCCTCCAGGGCGCGCAGCTGGGCCAGGTCGAAGTCCACGGACAGCGACGCTAACGGTGCTGCAGGATCTGAAGCTGGAGTTCAGCCCGGCCGCTGCCTAGCGTCGGGCCGTGCTCCCCGCCGCCACCACCGACGCCCCGCTCGCCGCCCTCGCCGGCCTGGGCCTCGGGCTGTCCCTCATCGCGGCGATCGGCGCGCAGAACGCGTTCGTGCTGCGGCAGGGCCTGCGCGGGGAGCACCTGCCGGCGGTGGTGGCGCTGTGCGCGGCCTCCGACGCCGTGCTCATCGCGGCCGGCGTCGGCGGCGGCGGGGTGCTGCTGGGGCGCTGGCCCTGGCTGCTGCCCGTCGTGCGCGGCGCCGGCGGGGTGTTCCTGCTCGGCTACGCCCTCCTCGCCCTGCGCCGGGCCCTGCGCCCGGGCTCCCTCGTGCCGCAGGACCCGGGCGGGCGCACCCCCCGGGGGCGCGCGCTGACCACCTGCCTGCTGCTGACGTGGCTCAACCCGCACGTCTACCTCGACACCGTGGTGCTGCTCGGGTCGGTGGCGCAGGCGCACGGCGGGCTGCGCTGGTGGTTCGCCGCCGGGGCCGCCGCGGCCAGCGCCGCCTGGTTCAGCGGGCTGGGCTTCGGCGCCGTGCTGCTGCGGCCGGTGTTCGCCCGCCCGGCGGCCTGGCGGGTCCTCGACCTGCTCGTCGCGGCGGTCATGACCACGCTGGGTGCATCCCTGCTCATCCCGCTGCTCCCCCAGGTCACCGCCGCCCTGCGCTGAGCGGGGGACGCGGGCCCCCCGGCGTTCACCGGCGCGACCCGCGCAGGGCACCATCCGTCCATGACCTTCTCCGACAGCGGTCGAGCAGCGGGCCGCGCAGCCAGGGCGAGCGGGCGGGAGGACGTGATCCTCTGGGCCGCCGGGGAGGCCGGGCGCCTCCTCGCGGACCTGCCGGCGCGCTGGCAGCACACCCAGGAGGTCGCGATCCACGCCTGGTGGGCCGCCGTCGGGCTGCCGCGCCAGGAGCAGGAGCTGCTCGTGGCCGCCGCCTACCTGCACGACGTCGGCTACTCCGCCGAGCTCGTGGACACCGGCTTCCACCCCGTCGACGGCGCCCGGCACCTGCTGCGGCTGGGCCGGCCGGAGCTGGCCTCCCTCGTGGCCCACCACAGCGGCGCGGCCGTCGAGGCCCGCCACCGCGGGCTGGAGCGCGAGCTGGCGCAGTTCCCGCCGCCGGACGGCTCGGTGGCCGACGCCCTGACCTACTGCGACATCACCACCGGCCCCACCGGTGAGACCGTCGACCCGGGTCCGCGCCTGGAGGAGGTCCTGCGCCGGCACGGACCCGACAGCGTCGTGGCCCGCGCCCGGCTGGAGGCCCGCGTCGACCTCTACGCCGCCGTGGTGCGCACCCTGCGGCGGGTGGCGGCGGGCCGCCCCACCGCCGAGCCGCTGGACGTGCGCTCGGTGCGGATGGCGTGCACGACGCTGCTGGGGTTCACGGGCCGGCTCGACTCCGCCGAGGCGGTGGACACCGCGCGGCGGGCGCTGGCGGACGCCCGCGGCGAGCAGCCGCACACCCTGGTCTGCGACCTGGCGATGCTGGACTCCCTGGACCGGGTGGGCGCGGCAGAGCTGACGGCGGCGGCGCAGCCCCCCCGCGTCGTGCTGCTCGACCCGCCCCCGGGCGTGCGGGCGTCGCTGGAGCGGTACGTGCCGCAGGAGGCGCGGCGGCCGGTGGTGGTGGCCGGCGTCGCCGAGGCGCTCTCGATGCACTGCGGCTGCGGCTGACCCCGCGCCCGGTCAGCGCCCCCGCGGCGCGGGCCGGGTCCCCGGGGCGCGGGCGCCGGCCCGCAGCCCCAGCGCCAGCGCCT